>JACONI010000104.1 GCA_014323825.1 Ekhidna sp.
AATAACGAACGTTTTGGATGCAAATTCAGAATTTGGTTAAAGATATTGTAAACCATTCAATAGAAGCTACCATTAAAGAATGAAATATAACTTTAGTCATTACTAGATTTTTTTGAACACAAACTGATTGCAACCCAGACCATTAACGGTTGTAATTTTTTGAAGAATAAATCCACGTTGTGTATAAAATTCAATTATTTTTTCTGGCTTAGCTACTTCAAATGGTAAGCCGCCAAGCCAATCTACCCAGTCAGAAAACATTGACATTCCTCTATTCTTTTTATAATCAGAATATCTCTTTATAGGGTTCTTCAAAGTAAAAATATCTTTTAAGAGTCCTTTTATAAAAAATAAAGGAAAATAAAAAAACAACACCAAAATTTTGCCTACGCATGATGAATTATAAAACTTTTTTACCTTTAGCCAAATTTTAGATTTTCGTTCTTCATCATTATAAATAGCAATAAAAAGAAGCCCATCATCTTTAACGGGTATTATTACATTTTCCAAGGCTTGATACATATTTCCGGTACAGTGTAAAACACCCCATGAGTAAACAATATCTGATTGGGGTAAATTTTTAACAAAATCTATATCTAATACAGAGCCTTCGGTTATTTGCCAATGATTAGCGGGGGGGGGGGAATTTGTTTTTCAATACACGAGTACATTGAATTGAATATGGGTCAAAATCTACAGAGCATACCTCTGCATTTAGTCGCCTTGCAGCCAGACTAAATAATCCACTGCCACAACCAATGTCAAGAAATTTTTTTGAACGCATATCATTTAAGAATAACATCTCTTTTGGGGAATTCTCAGCTATTCTAATTCTATCTTGAGAAATTTTCTTTAAATATGCTTCCCAGTTCTTTCCAAAATTAAATCGCTGGCCATTTTTGACTTGTTCTGTAAATTCTGTTTCTTTTGCCATCTTATTTCTTTTACTTTTCTATATTATAGTTGAACAAAACTAATTTAATTCTTATTAATGAAAATTTGCTAATTAAAAAATTGATATGTGTGGAATAGCCGGATATATCTCAAAAAAAGCTGTTTCTGATGCTTATTTGAGAAGAATGATAGATAGTTTGAGATATAGAGGACCGGATGGTTCAGGGTTGTACAAAAAAGATAACGAAGAGTATCAAATAGGTCTTGCACATAGAAGGTTGTCAATCATTGACCTAAGCAATGCATCTTCTCAACCAATGCAATTTGAACATTTAGTACTGTCATTCAATGGAGAGATTTACAATTTTAAGGAAATCAGAAATGAGTTAATACATCAAGGGTATACCTTCAACTCCTCCGGAGACACAGAAGTGCTTTTAAAGTCCTTTCATTATTGGGGTATTGATGCGGTCGGAAAATTCATTGGAATGTTTGCAATTGCGCTTTGGGATGAAGCAGAGGAGACATTATTTCTCTATCGAGATCGTTTGGGCATTAAGCCTTTATATTATTATATAAATGATCAATGTCTTGTTTTTGGGTCCGAATTAAAGCCATTAATGCTTTATCCGTATTTTCAGAAAAGAATTAACTCTAGTGTTTTATCAAGTTATTTGGTTAACGGCTACATCCCCGCCCCTGAGACGATATTTGAGAATACAAGAAAATTAAGGCCGGGCTGTTTTTTAAGGTATCAAATAGGAGAGTTAAGCGAACATGTTTATTGGTCAGTTAAGAAATCATTCGAAGACAAAAACCTAGAAAATAATAATTTTGAAATCTGTAAAAATGAGTTGAAGAATTTATTGAGAAGTTCAGTTGGTTATCGTATGATCAGTGATGTCCCACTCGGAACCTTCTTAAGTGGTGGGTATGACTCTTCTTTGATTACCGCTGTTGCTCAGGAACTTTCCGATATTAAAATAAACACTTTTTCTATTGGATTTAATGAAGCTAGTTATAACGAGGCAAACTTTGCGAAAGATATTGCCAATCATTTGGGTACTGTTCATAATGAACTTTATATTTCTGTAGATCAATGCAAAAATCTTCTTGAAGATCTTCCTTTGTACTATGATGAACCATTTGCGGATTCGTCCATGCTTCCTACAATGATTGTTTCCAAATTAGCTAAAGATAAAGTCACAGTGGCCCTAACCGGTGACGGAGGGGATGAATTATTTTGTGGTTATAACAGTTACTTACAAGATTTGAAATATCAACGATTAAAACCTATATGTAGAGTACTAAGTAGGTTTAACAGCATCATACCCATAGAGTTTTTCTTATCGCAGATAGGTCGCAAATATGTAAAGTTAGCAAATATGGATAGTGATGATAGCATCATAAATATACACAACATCTACTCAAGGTATTATCTGAACGAAATAATCAAAGATATGCCTTATTCTTTTAGTGATTCTTTTAATCGTAATATTGCTCTCTCGAGAAATATCCAGGAAAAGCATATACTTATGGATATGGTGACCTATCTCCCGGACGATATCTTAACTAAGGTGGATCGTGCAAGTATGTCAGTTTCACTTGAAGCCAGAGTTCCCTTGCTCGATCATAGAATTGTAGATTTTTCCCTGTCAATACCACATCATTATAAATTTAGAAATGGGGTCGGAAAATTCATTCTCAAAGAAATAGCTCATGATTACATTCCTAAGTCAATCATGGACAGACCCAAAAAAGGCTTCGGAATACCCATTTATCAATGGATTCATAAGGATTTTTATTATCTAATTGAACACTTTTTATCAGAAGAGTATCTGAAAAAACAAGGTATGTTCAACGAAGCCTCTGTTACTAAACTTCTAAAGAATTTTAATAGAGAGAACAATGAAGGCTATTTCGGGAAGATAGTCTGGCACCTACTGGTATTTCAGATGTGGTATGATAGATATTTTGAAAGTGATTGATAAAAGACCCAAGATATTAATTGTATCACCTGCTTTGGAGAAGGGTGGAATGGAGCGTCAACTCTCAGAGTTTTTAAAAGCCTACGATCGGAAAATACTTAATATAAAAGTACTTTTTTATAGACAAAGAATTGATTATGACTTACCTGAAGACTTGGAGTATCATACCTTAAATAAAAAAGGAGTAATAGATATACTTTTTGTCTTTCGGCTTATTCGATTCCTGTTAAGTGAAAAATGGGACATAATCAATTCAAAGATTGGTGGAGTCTATATACTGCTATTTGCGGGACTTAGATTATTAAATCCACGAAAAGTAATCATTGAAATAAGAAGTTCTTCAGTTAGCAGACACTATAAAATTTCATCGCTATTAATTAAATTTTTCTTATTAAAAAAGGTACGGATTGTATGTAATAGCCTGAAGGCAAAGCAAGAGTTTTCAGGCTATATAAAAAATGAAATTTATACAATTCCAAATGGAGTAGATTTGAATCTTTTCCATAAAAAGCAAGAAATCCAAAAAGATGAAATGGCACCATTCAAGATAGGTTATGTTGGAAGAATTAATCCGGAAAAAAATATAGAAACATTACTGTTAGCCTTTAAAAATGTGATATCAAAAGCTAATATTGAAGTCAGCCTCGGAATTTGGGGACGTGTTCAAGATGAGAAATATTTTAACCGATTGAAAGAACTTATCAAACAAAATAAACTGGAAAAAGTAGTACAATTTCATGGGCAAACATCAAAAGTTGTAGATATATATAATCAATTAGATCTTTTTGTGTTGCCATCACATTATGAAGGCACTCCTAACGTGTTGCTTGAAGCCATGAGTTGTGAGGTAATTTCAATCATTTCACAAGGAGCTAATAGTGATAATTTTTTGGATGAAGATTTCGTCTTTGAAACAAATAATCATCAAGAATTAGGAGCAAAGATCATTAAGATAATGAATTTACCTTTAGCTCGAAAAAATGAAATTGGAAAAATGAATAGGAGATTTATTCAAAAGAATTATTCTCTTGGAAAGATGGTAAATTCATATTCTGAGTTATATCAGTATTTAGAATAGTGAAAATTAAGACAACATATCTTTTATAAACCGCAAGGAGATAATGTACTTACTTGATTTTGTTGATATAGAGGGAGTAAGACTAGAAAGGTACCGAATGTGAGTTTATGGCTAAAGGGGCACCCTTTTTCTAATATGTAAAGCTTGGTCAAAATGAGTTTAAGAAGAGAACGGGACAGCAATTTCCAAACATCCTGAATATTGATTCTCCTGATGAGATTGCGAATCATCTATTGGTATTGGATTGTCAAATGAATAGGAACAAATATCAGAAAATTGGTCAATCACTCAAGTCTTGATTTGATCAAAATGGCGGACTTGAACTGACTGAAAAATATATTAAAATGTTTTAAATCTGCTGCCTGAAAAGAGAGACTGGCTTAAAATTGCAGTATGTCGATCCGCCGGGTTCGAAATATTATTTTTCTAAGGGATGTCTCCATCCTTTCCGTCACTGCTTTTGGTGGTCCGCAAGGTCATTTTGGAATGTTCCTTGACATGCTTGTCAAGAAGAGGGCCTATTTATCAGAGGAGGATTTGGTAGAGTTATTTGCCCTTTGTCAGGTACTGCCCGGCCCCACTTCTACTCAAACAATAACTTCACTGGGATATAAAATAGGAGGCCCTAATCTGGCTTATCTGACATTACTGGTTTGGATGCTTCCCGCTATCTCTATTATGACTACTCTCGCAATTTTGGTTGGGACAGCACAGGATCTCAATATTTCATTGGATTTTTTAAAATTTATTGAGCCGGTGGCTGTCGGGATTGTAGCTTATTCCTCTTATCGAATTTGTTCGAAGGTAGTTAATACGAAGCTGGGGTTTGCCCTCATGATAATCTCTGCGGTAGCTTCTTATGTTTTGAAATCTCCTTATGCTTTTCCGGCACTTATCATTCTGGGCGGTTTAGCCACCACTTGGAAATATAAACAGCAACCGGTTGAAGAAAAAGAACGAATAAAGATCAATTGGTCAAACCTGATTTTATGGGGAACAGTGTTAGCATCGGTAGCTATTCTTGGGGGAATTACACGGTTTCAGCCTATTCTTATTTTGGAAAACTTCTACCGGAACGGAAGCCTGATTTTTGGAGGGGGGCAGGTACTCGTCCCACTGCTCTACACCGAGTTCGTTGAGTTTAAGGAAATGTTGACCAAAGACGAGTTCATTCATGGATATGGAATGGTTCAGGCTATCCCCGGACCAACTTTCTCTTTCAGCGCATACGTTGGAGCACTAAGTATTGATAATATGGGCATTGGGGGTCGAATTTTTGGTGCAATAATGGCTGCTCTGGGAATTTTTCTCCCTGGTACGTTCCTAATATTTTTTGTGATAAGATTTTGGGAACAACTTAAAAAATATCGAAGTGTAAAAGCTTCCCTAGAAGGCATTAATGCAGTCAGCGCAGGGATGGTAATTGCAGCTACTTTCCTGATACTTATTCCAATGAAACCTTCTTTGCTCAACTACGGGCTTATGATTGGGACAACAGCCACATTACTTTTCACTAAGTTCCCAACACCAATTATCATTGTCGGAGGATTGATCTTGGGAATTATTTTGGCATAAATGAGTCTGAAAACTGTTTACTTCTTTAAAAACTTCAGCAGGCAGCCGGATGAGATACATGCCGCTGTGCAGGATGGCTGCATCTGTCTTTATAAATAAAGAATAATAAAATTACCAAACCTGTAAGGGATTTTATTGTCTTTTGATGAGAATTAAAGGACAAACCCGGTTTACTGCTTAAACTCTTACTTAATTCACGGAGTTCGGAGTAAATATTAAAGGTTGAGTGATTCAAAGAATCCTACAAATTAATTCTGTCAGTTTTCGCTGTTTTCAGGCGGATCAATTCCTAATTTTTTCAATACTAAATTGGTGACATTATCCTCTTCTCTTGCGTATAATAAAATATTGTTTCCACTTACAGTCATGTTAAATATATGTGTGTATTCCTGCTCTTTAGCAACCTGCTCAATTGCTGTTCCAATCTTTTCAAATGCGGGTTGTAACAGTTGATCGCTTTTATTTACCAAAGAGTTCTGAGCATTTACTTCAAATTCCTGCATAGAAGTTTGAAGATTAACAATTTCATTTTCTTTGTCGGCTCTCACGACATCAGTATATGATCCGGCATTTTGCTGGTAGTCGGCCACCTTAGTCTGATAGTCCTTATATTTTGATTCCAGTTGAGTATCAAGCTGCTTTTTATATGCTGTAAGCTCACTTTCAATTTGTTTTGCTTCTGGCATCAGGCTTAATACATATTCAACATTGGTATATCCGACTTTTATCTGCGCCATTAGTTCAAATCCAATAATGGTTATTGCAGTGCTGAGTATGATTTTTGCTTTCATAATTTTTCTAATTTATCTGTCAGACTCACGTCCGGTTTGGTTCATTTATTTCAATAATTGTGCTTAATTGTTGCTAGTACTTTGATTTTCTACCAATCCAAGGTCTTCTAATACGAAATCAGTATAATCATGGATGGGGTCAGTATAAATCATCACAAGGTCTCCGGATTTATCAAAAACGATTTGCAATCTGTTATTTTTTGCAACTCTTTCTACTGCTTCAAAGACTTGATCCTGAACCGGTTTTACCAGTTCTTTCTTTTTCAGGAAGTAAAGGCCTTCAAAACCAAATACAGATTGTTGATACTCCTTAACTTCCTTCCAGTTTCTTTCTATCTCCAAATTTCTTTCTTCCCACATTTCTTTGGTAAGCAGTACTTCTTCAGCTTTTAGCTCTATCTCCATTTTCTCAACTTCCTGATAGAGGTCTTGAATTTCCTGTTCCCAGCCTTTTGCCAGCTTTTCAAGCTCAGCCTGAGCCTCTTTGTACCCGGACATTTTACTGAGGATATATTGCGTATCTACATATCCGAATTTTTGCGCAAAAATAAGATTAACTAAGAAGATGCCAAATAAAAGAATTATTAACTTTTTCATTCTGATTTATCGTATTTGCTGACCGATTGAGAAGTGAAACTGAGGTCCGGAGTTATCAAGTGATCCACTTAACCTGTCAAAGCCGTATGCCCAGTCAATGCCCATGAGTCCAAACGCCGGCATGAAGATTCTGAGTCCTATTCCGGCAGATTTTTTCAAATTGTAAGGATTAAATTCTGCAAAATCATCCCAATTATTTCCTCCTTCAACAAAGGTTAACGCATAAATCGTTGCAGATTGTGCCAGTGAAACAGGATAACGCACTTCCATCACATACTTATTGAAAATTGTACCGCCTTCAATATTATTTTCTGTGTCCAAGGGAGTGATTGAATTATTAGGATATCCTCTAAGCCCGATGATGTCAGTACCTAATAAGAAATTTTGACCTGTAAGACCATCTCCTCCCAGCTGGAATCTTTCAAACGGACCTACCCCGACTTCGTCCGTATAAGACCCCAAAAAGCCAAAGTGTGCTCTGGTGGCAAGTACCAATTTTCCAGCTAGTGTAAGATAATATTTACTGTCAAAGTTCCATTTATGATACTCCAGCCATTTATATCGTTCTTCCGGAGGAGCATTTTCATAATTAAGATTTCTAAACAGAGAATATGGAGGTGTAAATGAAGCACTAAGAGATACTTCCGATCCATTTCTCGGGTACATTGGATTATTGACAGACCTTCTGGCAATGGTGGTATTAAAAGTGAAGCTATTTGCATCACCGGTTTGAAAACCTAGGGATCTGCTGCCAAATTGAAGAAGATTATACCGTTGATAGGAAAGGCCGGTACTTACTACAAAGAAGTCATCCGGCCAGGCTACACGTCTTCCTAATGATGCAGACACACCGGTTACTTTCAGCCATCCAAGGGTTTGATTGGTAACTCGATTTATTGACCTTTGGATTGATTTACTAAAGCTCAGTCCTAGGGAGTTGGGCTTGCGACCACCCAGCCAGGGTTCCTGAAATGATATCGAGTAGCTTTGAAAAGTTCGTCCGTTAGCCTGAAATCTAACTCCTAAGCTTTGTCCGTCTCCAACAGGAAGTCCTCTCCAGTTTTTAGGTTTGGTAATGTTTTGGATAGAGAAGTTGTTGAAAGTAACGCCTAATGTTCCAACAAAACCAAAGGCACCTCCCCACCCGCCGGACAGCTGGATCTGGTCGTTCGATCGCTCAACAAGCTGCCATTCAATATCCGCAGTTTCATTAATTGGGTCCGGAACTACGTTTGGATTTATTTGTTCCTGATCAAAATATCCCAACTGAGAGAGTTCGGTTTGAGTTCTAATGATGTCAGACCTGCTGAATTTCTGTCCGGGCTGAGTCCATAATTGCCTTAGAATGACATAATCATTGGTTTTATCATTGCCACTAACTGTAATTTTATCCAGAGTTGCCTGAGCTCCTTCGTAAATCCTCATTTCAATGTCAATAGAGTCATTTGACACCGCTACTTCGACCGGATTAATATTGAAGAATAAATAACCATCATCCATGTAAAGTGAACTTATGTCAGCACCCTGCGGATTGAAGTTTAGTTTTTTATTTACAAGATCAAGGTCGTAGATGTCTCCTTTTTCTATGCCTAGAATCCTTTCCAGTTGATCGTCCGTATAAATGTAGTTACCTGACCATGAGATATCCCTAAAGTAATATTTATTCCCTTCGCTTACCTTCATTTCAATGTTCATGTATTTGCTGTTGATACTATAAGTGGTATCCATTATTATCTCTGCATCTCTAAATCCTTTGGAGTTGTAAAAGGAGATCAAATTTTCTTTATCTGCATCATAGTCTTCTTGTACATATTTTGCGGATTTGAAGAAATTGAAATTGGTGTGTGTAGCCAGATACTCTCCGGTCTCTTCTTTTGAAAGTCGCCTTCCGTTTCTTATCGCTTTAATAAGATTCGGAGGCCAGGTTAATTGGCTGATTTTCTCAATCGCTTCGGTAGGAATTGAGAATTTAGGTACCATGCCTGTCTTTTTAAGCCTGCCCCTTAGCTTTGAGGAGGTAAATTCTTCATTACCTTGAAAATAGATATTCCTGATTTTAACCTTTTGACCTCTTTCGATTTGAATTTTTAAATAAGCACTATTTCTAAGAATAGTATCGTTTTGCTGAATAACCTTAATATCAGCATTCAAATAGCCCTTTCCCTCAAGATATTTTTGGACTGCTATTTCTGTATTTTTGGCTAACACATCGGTGAGCATTTTTCCTCTTACTACACCGATTTTCTCTTCTATTTCTCCTTCTTGTGTTTTATTAACACCCTCTATTATAACCTTAGTAAGTCTTGGTCGTTCAGTTAACTCAATGGTCAGCCATATTTTATCTCCCTCTACTTTTGATGCAAAAATGGACACACTGCCAATGATGCCCTGGTTCCATAATTTCTTAATAGCACTGGTAATCTCATCACCCGGAACTTTTATTTTGTCCCCGACCCTAAGCCCCGATAACGAAATAAGCGCATTATTATTCAGAAACTGAATTCCGGTAACTTGGATATTCACAATTTCATATTCTTTAGGGCTTGAGTAGTTTATGTTTAATCCGGGGGATAATCTGTTTTGATTATCACGCCCAAAGACGACTTGTCCAAATGCATCCTGCCGAATTGCAATAACTGTCAGTAAAATGATTATTTTTTTCATACTTTCACCTCATCATTCACTTGCTTTTCCAAACCTTCGTTCTCTTTTTTGGTAGGAAATTATCGCCTCGTATAAGTCTTTTTTTCTAAAATCCGGCCAAAGTACATTGGTAAAATAGAACTCTGTATAGGCAAGCTGCCATAACATAAAATTACTTATTCTTATTTCTCCACTCGTTCTAATCAATAAATCCGGATTTGGCATCCCTGATGTACTTAGGTTTTTTTCTAAGTCTGACGATTTAATTGGTTCACCCGTTGCAATTGGCAGTTTATTAATTGCCTGCATCAAATCCCACTTTCCGCTGTAGTTAAGGGCCAATATCACCTTCGTACCCGTATTTGAGCTTGTAAGATCGATTGTCTTTCTCAGGCTCTTTTGGGTTACCTTTGAGAGTTCATCCGTAGCTCCAATGGACGAGAATCTGATGTTATTTTCCAGAAGGACAGGCAGTTCCTCTTTAAGAAGGCTTACTAATAGGGACATTAAGCCGTCTACTTCAATTTTTGGCCTTTCCCGGTTTTCTATTGAGAAAGCAAAAAGTGTTAAATACTCTATGCCTAACTCTACACTTCCCTCGATCACATTTCTTACGGCTTTAATTGCATTTTGATGTCCGAAAAGTCGCTTAACTCCTTGCTTTTTAGCCCATCTTCCATTACCGTCCATGATCACCGCAATGTGCCTCGGAAGGGTTTCAGTATCAATATGATTTTTGAGGTCTTCCAATAGATTTTACAAAAATGGTCTTTTTTTTGGTTGAAGCGAATGAATACCGGCAATTTAACTTCTCTTAACGGGCAAGTATTGATTGATTGGGTCTGTAAGGGAACGGGCATGGAACATTGAACAGTGTAATACTAAACGTGAGTCCTGTAAAGAAATACCAGTCATCGTCTTTAGGATTTCCGTATTGATAGTCTTTTATCGTTTGATCTTTATCTGATATACCATCTAAATAATCAAAGAAAGTCTTTCGAGCACCGGCTTCAATTCCGATCGTGTATTTCTTCTGAATAAGATACTTAAAACCAACACCCACCGGCAGAACAAGTTGGTATCGTCCTGTATTTTCATTTGCAGGGGTATCATAGCTTATTACACCGACTCCTCCCATGATGTAGGGAGAATAGTTTACCGGTGAATCGGATGTCTTAAAGTCCAAAAAATGGTATTCAAAAACCGATGAGAGTTCTATTACATTTGAATTGAAAGACTGATTTCTTTGAACTGCAAAAGCGTCTATCGGTGTTTCTGCACCTTTTATAGTGCCAACTGTTAAGCCTAAGCATATTGTAAAAATTTCAGAAAAATTCATCCTGTAGAAAACGGTACCTCCGGTAGTGCTCGTACTGAAGTCATAACCTCTAACCAGGTCTCCTGAATAATTCATGTAACCCAAACCACCCCCAAACTCCATGAACTGTGCCGAGGTATTCAACCCAACTAATACAAGAAAAGAATAAAAAGAAGATTTCAAGATTAATTATCTGTATTTTGCCTTTTTTAGAAATAAAGTTATTAATAATTTAATACATATTAGCCTAAATTAAGCTACAAATTTGCATTAAAAACTCGTATTTTAGCATCCCCGTAGAAATTATTAGATTGCCAAATAAACAGAAAGCTAAGATAACAGGATTGACCGATTGAACTGACTGGGATAATGTTTTTTCTGCCATGATTTTAACTAAAGCACTATCCCCGAATTCCGGATTTGCCAACGTAGTGTGGCTGGTGCTTAACCCGGGCTTGATATAAGCAAACAATTATAAAGCTAAAATTAACTGTTTGATATCTTGAAAATTGATTTTGAGCGAAGGTTTTTTCTAGGAAAAGTTATAAGCTAGCAGAACTGAAAAGATACCTCTTGATGAATTCCTCCATTTCTAGCTAGCTTTCCTTAATGAATATGAAAGCAATGATTTGGACTGTTTCAGAGGAGTGATAGGAGGTTTGAGTCCATAAGATCACCCAATGAAGTACGGCTAACCCGTCGAATTATCTTGTGGCTGTGAATATGCTTGTCATGTCAATCCTTAAGCGGATATTATTCATAAGACGAATCCATACAATCCCTGTGATCCTACTCTTCCATTAAGCAGCCTACAGCAATAAATTATTAGGCTTCAATTCTGCTATACAGTTGCAGCTAACTGTACTTGAGGGATATGTAGTAAAAATGGTCATATCTTCAATGAGTACTTCTATTAATTGAATAAACGGCTATTTCATGATAGTATTTTTGACAAGTTCATCAACTTAATGACGGATCGTCAGACTGTAAATTGAACTGAATTAATTATGCGATAGCATTAGACGGTTAATTCTAAAAATGAAAATGATTGCCTCTTTCTTATGAGTATAAATATTCGAAGAATCAAAAACAGGCTAAAATTTTATGGTTTTGGACAGCCTGTTAAACCGCCAGATATGTAAAATTGCTGCTAAAGAAAGTCCTGATAAAAGTGCATACCAAACTCCTTGTATACCCCAGTTGAAAGAAAATCCAAACAAATAGGCTAGAGGAATGGCAATGATCCAATAAGAAACAAATGTCACTGCTGTTGGGATTTTTACATCTCTCAATCCTCTTAAAACGCCTAACCCCACAGCCTGTAATCCATCCGAAATTTGAAAGGCAGCACCAATCACCAAAAGTGAAGAGGCAATACTTGTCACTTCCTTATCTTCTATATAAAGTAAAGGCAGCCAATCCTTTAAAAGAATGAATAATAATCCACAAAAAGCCATAAAAACACCTACGATTCCAAAAGAGGAAAACCCAGCAATTCGAAGATTCCGTTGATCTTTTCTACCAAGTTGATTCCCGACTCGTACACTAGCCGCAGTGGCTACTCCACTTGCAGCCATATAAGTCACAGCTGCCATGTTAATGGCAATTTGATGTGCTGCTAACTCCTCCGCTCCTATCCATCCGATCATGATAGATGCAGTAGCAAAAGTTCCAACTTCGAACACATATTGAAAGCCCAAGGGAATACCCAAATTAAATTGTTGCCTGATGATTGATTTTGTGAATTTCATTACCATGCCCATCCACATCCTTCTTGTCAGGTAAATGACGAGTCCAAGCATGATGATTCTTGAGATCATAGTTGCAAGACCCGCCCCATTTAGACCCAAGGCAGGGAAACCAAACTTTCCATAGATCAGGAAGTAGTTCAGTCCAACATTGATCAGATTACCGATTACGGATACGACCATTGGAATAAATGTATCCGAAAGACCCTCGGAATATTGCCTGAAAGACTGAAATACCATGACAGGTATGATAGAACTACATATAATTCGGAGATAAGGCCTTGCTGCATCTACAACTTCTTTCTCCTGACCGAAGTAATCAAGAAAAAATGAGGCAGTAAATGCAATAAGAAAAATCCCAATACCAAGTAAGAGATTTAAAAGAATATTATTCTGAAGTAAAGTATATAGCCGGGATTTGTTTTCCGGATTAGTTGAGGATACTAAAGGTGTGAGCGCATTGCTAACGCCAATTCCAAAGAGGAACAATACGTAAAATATCGAATTGGCAAAAGTCGCACCCGCCAATGGGACGACACCAACTCTGCCTATCATGACGCTATCGGCAACTCCGACCATGATATGGCCTAACTGGCCTATAACTACCGGTGTAGCCAATAGAATATTTTTTCTAAGATGCTCTTTTAAAGTCATAGATTAAAAAATGAAGCTGCAAGGTAGCATCTTCATCCGCCAGAGAGAACCGATTAAAAGGATTTGTACACTGTTGATAATCTGCCGATTTACTCTTCAATTTGCATTAGCACAAAACCGGTTTTATAATGTGTCGTATCAGTTATTATCATCAATCCGGAGAAGATTGCCGGGAGTTTGTGTTGTATACCCTAGATTATCATCCACATCAATGAGAAGAAGACAAAACCTGCTACACAGATGAGTTCAAAGATGACTCGGGTACTTAAAGATTAACGGAGGATATGTTCAATTGAAGTTCTTCTAAAGATTCAGAATTCTTGCTAATCGATAAATTGCTGCAACACTCAGACTATCCGTGATCTCGCCTTTTTCAGTCATTTTTAAAACCTCCTGAAACGAAATTTTTCTGATATCCAACTTTTCTGTTTCCTCAAACTCCGTTTCTCCCTGTATTAAATCTTGTGCCAGATACGCATAGCCAACCTCATCTGAAACGGAATTGGAAAGATGAATTTTACAGAGTTCAATCCAATAAGCTGCCGAAAGCCCGGTCTCCTCTTTCAATTCTCTTTTGGCTGAGTCGAGTCGGGGTAAGTCCAATGCACCTCCGCCCATTGGAATCTCCCAAGAATATTCATTCAGTGGATAGCGATGCTGACCTACCAGCCATGTATTGTTATTTTCGTCCATTGGGATGATGCCAATGGCAAAAGCCTTGAAGTGCACCTTCCCATACAGGCTCTTCCCTCCTCCCGGATTAGTGACATCATGCTCGGTTAAACGTATCCAGGGATTATCATATATTTCTCTGGTTGCATGGGTAATCCATGAGTTTTCGTGCAATTCCAAACCTTCATTCATTTATTGTATTTTAAGAAGTAATATAAAACTGAATAGAGTCAGCATCAAATCACTGTTATGTTTATTTCTCAGAATAAGTAAAAAGGAACAAGATTAGTTGGTGCTTAATCCCAGCTCTTCCCTGATTTTTCGATCTGCATTGCTGTTCTTATTCCAGTAAGAAGATTTAATCGTGTTTATTTTTCTTGCTTTAGTTGTCAGCTTTCCCGGATTGCCGAAACCACTCATATAGGTCTCTTCCCATCCCAGAATAGTATAAGGAAAAGTTTCTTCAAAATAGATTTTCAGCAAACGATCATCATAAGCTATTTCATAAAGTTGATGTAGTTGTTCTGCATATTTTGACTCTGAAATCAACCGCAGTTTAGCAACCGCTTCTCTGGCCTTGTTCTCCCGGTGCCTCAGTCTCAAATAAAAAGTGGAAGGAAGCAGGCGAATTTCTCCTGTTGGCAGGTTGGACGGGTTCAACCGGATTCGTGTCCAGAGCTCATCTTCTACTATTGTACTCTTGATGCTTTCATCCACGTCTCCTTCCGATTCAAAATAAGAAAAACCTTTTAGACGGTAGCTTTCATTTTCCAGATTGAGTTGCATCCAGGTATGTCCACACCATTCCTGGGAAGAGGTAGTCACTTTAAAAGTCTGAGGATATTGGTCATACGATACCGGGGTAAACGTGCTCATCATCATGGAATAAGGATAGATGCCCGTCAGAAATTTCTTTGTCATGTTTAGCTTCAGCACACTAACCTTGTCTACACTTTGGCTTCTCCAATTATCCGGTTTCACCTGCTTGCTTTTTGAGAAGGGTTCCGTTACAAAGACCAAAACGGAAGTGCCTTTATGAACCTCTCCATACCTTACCTGCTCCAGTTCATAGCTCGTTATCTCTGCTTCTCCGGCATACCAGTAAGCATTAAAATCTTTTAGTTTCTCAATGTTTGACTGCTGAGAGATAGAAGATTCGCAAGCGAAAATGAGAACGATTAAAGAGAGATAAGCCGATTTTTTCATGATGATTGCACTTTAATAAAAAATTAAAAATTCCGGAGATTGTTCTAATAACTGCCCGAACCGGAATTTATCTCAGTTTTTCTTTTTTTAATCTGTTCCTAAAAATTTCAGCTACCTTGTCAATTTTCGGCTTAGATACATTGCGAATATACGAGTTGTCGGGGTGATTTTTTTCATAGTTCTGATGATATTCCTCAGCCACGTAAAACCCTTTCAATTCACTTATTTCAGTAACTACACGCATATCAAACTTAGAGTTGACTTCTTGTACGCCGGCTTCCGCCAGTCTTTTCTGTTCGTCATTGTGGTAAAATATTTCGGAACGATACTGAGGGCCTACATCCGGCCCCTGTCGGTTTAATTGTGTGGGATCATGAGCGGTAAAAAAAATATCCAGTAATGTTTCGTAATCAATCACCGAAGGATCATAGTAAACCTGAACGGCTTCTGCATGTTTGGTTCTTCCGGAGCTTACCAGACGATAATCGGCCGAACTTTCCTGACCTCCGGCATAGCCGGAAACAGCCTCAATTACACCTTCTATTTGCTCAAAAGAAGCTTCTACACACCAAAAGCATCCACCGGCAAAAGTGGCCGTGTCCGGTTCTTGATAACTAATGCCTGCCAAATCCGTTGAATTTGAGATTTCTGATTTATTACCGTGAGATTGGCAGCTAAATATCACTATCATCAAGGCAAACCCTAAAAACTTCATTAATTCTGATTTTTGTTTTTAATATTTGATTGTAAAAACGTCCAGTAAATGACTCATATTATGTATTGTTGTTAGAATTTCGGGCAATAACTCAGGGCATAAGAAGGGTGATTGAAAAGAATCCGGTTAAAAACTACCTCAAGTACGATGATAAGAGGTTTTAATGCTTTGTTTTATAAATTTAACAGTTTTATCAAAAAATGGCATTGTTACTTAAAAAGTATTTTTTTTGTATTCAAAGTTACAAGCTCATATGAAAATAAAAGGAGGTGTTATACAAAGTATGATAGCCTAAATATGCCCATAATTGATGTAATAAAAGGCTAATTCAAAGGCTTTGATGTGATTTTCCATCTTTTTTGAAAAACAACACGTCCGTCTACAAGGTTTGCCTTATCCGGTGCCTTAACCGACAGTTGTTCCCTTCAATGCCCTTAGTGCCCGCCTTGCCTATTAGGTGATTGGTACCACTAAATACCCGCTTAAAACTTTTCCATTTATCCATCAGTAGACTGCCCCATTTTATGCCCAGTGCCTCTATTTTACACCATAACGCCCTGACTGTCTTTTCATTGCGTTTGCCAAAGACCCAGGCAACGATCTCTCCACTCTGCCGATGATAAGCATAAATCAACCCGTGTTTATGGCTCTTCTTACCTACATACGTCCGGAACTCATCCACTTCCAATTTATCGTAAAAGCTACGCTTGGGCTGGAGGGCTACCTGCTGTCTTTCTAAGGTCTTCAATACTTTTCCAAGCGATAGACCCAAAATAACGCTTATAGCTCTGAGGCCACAAACTCTCACAAACATTCTTATAATCATAGCAATGGAGGTAGAATGAGCCCCTTTATAGTTCAAAGCATGGTCGCCTATATATTGGCGGGAGCAGGCGTTGCACAAATAATTTTGCTTTTTAGTTTTTTTCCGTTTTTAACGATATTTGTATGTTTACACTGAGGACAGGTTAGTGTAATTTGTATTTTCATTAGTTTTGGAAATTAATTTTTACGCAAATTTATGCTAGCTTGTTCTTTTTTAAAAAGTTATAAATCATACTTTTT
>JACONI010000105.1 GCA_014323825.1 Ekhidna sp.
CCTTGGAGGTTTAAATGACCACGATAGCAAAGCGTAGAAGCCCTCTCTGCTTTGGCAAATTATTTAACTTTTGGAAA
Organism: Ekhidna sp.; assembly: GCA_014323825.1. GTDB lineage: Bacteria > Bacteroidota > Bacteroidia > Cytophagales > Cyclobacteriaceae > Ekhidna. The sequence continues at coordinate 78 of JACONI010000105.1, forward strand.
GTTTCAAACTTTCCAAAAGTTTCTGAAACCTCTGTCATAAAGCCCTTGCAGGAAGTGTGAGGGCTTTTTTTGTGGAATAGTATAAGCATAGAAACCTGCAAGGTTTAACCAACGAAACGACAGCACCACAAAAACCTCCAAGGTTTTGAAAACCTTGGAGGTTTAAATGACCACGATAGCAAAGCGTAGAAGCCCTCTCTGCTTTGGCAAATTATTTAACTTTTGGAAAGTTTCAAACTTTCCAAAAGTTTCTGAAACCTCTGTCATAAAGCCCTTGCAGGAAGTGTGAGGGCTTTTTTTGTGGAATAGTATAAGCATAGAAACCTGCAAGGTTTAACCAATGAAACGACAGCACTACAAAAACCTCCAAGGTTTTCAAAACCTTGGAGGTTTAAATGACCACGATAGCAAAGCGTAGAAGCCCTCTCTGCTTTGGCAAATTATTTAACTTTTGGAAAGTTTCAAACTTTCCAAAAGTTTCTGAAACCGCTGTCATAAAGCCCTTGCAGGAAGTGTGAGGGCTTTTTTTGTGGAATAGTATAAACATAGAAACCTGCAAGGTGTTCAAAACCTTGAAGGTTTAACCAATGAAACGACAGCACTACAAAAACCTCCAAGGTTTTCAAAACCTTGGAGGTTTAAATGACCACGATAGCAAAGCGTAGAAGCCCTCTCCGCTTTGGCGAATGATTAACTTTTGGAAAGTTTGAAACTTCCCGAAACCGCTGTCATAAAGCCCTTGCAGGAAGGTGAGGGCTTTTTTTGTGGAATAGCATAAACATAGAAACCTGCAAGGTTTAACCAATGAAACGACAGCACCACAAAAACCTCCAAGGTTCCCAAAACCTTGGAGGTTTAAATGACCACGATAGCAAAGCATAAAAGCCCTCTTCGCTTTGGCGAATGATTAACTTTTGGAAAATTTCAAACTTCCCGGAGGTTCTAATGGTAATCGGAAGGGATGCAATTTTAACCCGAAGCAACGCATGTTTTGACTTCGATCGGACACCGGTGATTTAAAATGAAATAGAATTTTTAACATACTTCTGTCGTTAATGATATTGTGAAGATTTATTTGGTCATACTTTGTCTTCTTATTTCGGTGTTTACTTCGGGACAGTCTTCCGTTTTATCCTCAGGAAAATGGTATAAAGTTGGGATCACGGAGACCGGGCTTTATAAAATTGATCAGGCAGTGTTGGATGCTTTGGGCGTTTCTAACTCCGTTAAACCGGAGCGCATTAAACTATATGGGAACGGAGTGCGGGGGATATTACCTCAGGAAAATGCGTTAGACCGTCCCGTTGATCTTTTAGAGAATCCAATTTTCATAAGCGGATCATCAGATGGTTCATTTGATAATGCTGACTACATATTGTTTTATGGTATTGGCCCTCATAAAGAAGTTTGGACTCAGGATGGATTTGACTTTAAAAGAAACGTTTACAGTGATACTTCTTTTTACTTCATCCGGCTTGACGGAGAAGAAGGAAAAAGAGTTCAGTCCGTAGATAATCCATCAGGTAATGCCGCTACAGTTGTTTCTACTTTCAATGATCACATCGTTTATGAAGATGACCGGTTAAATATTATCTCTTCGGGAAGGAGATGGTTAGGGAAATTTCTCTCGAATGGAGAGACCTTAACATTTAATTATTTTATTGAAGGTCTGTCGGGAGAAATTCATGGTAACATCTCGGTGGTAAATCAGTCCACTCAGGAAGGTGAGTTCAACATTTCTGCCAACAGCAATATAATAAGTTCCATCTCTGTAGGTACGATTCCTCCTTCTCCGATAACAGGACCGGATTACAATAGAAAAGGAATAGAAAAAACATCGGATTTTTCATTTTCCGGTACTGAAAATTTGAATTTTCAAATTACTTTACAGGGGGGTTCCTCCAGAGGATCTCTGGATCGTTTCTTTCTAACCTTTAAAAGAGAATTGCGGCTTTACGGAGTTGAAACTGACTTTAGAACGGTATCAGGTACAGGCGAACTCGTTGAGTACCGGATCAATAATTCACAGGGAGCTGCTATATGGAACGTTACAGATGCAGCAAACATCTACGAACAATCTTACGACATTAATGAAGGTATTATCTCCTTCAAAAATCAGTCTGAAGAACTACAAGAGTACGTGATTTTCTCCGGAAGCGATTTTCCGGTCCCTTTCGTATTCGGAGAGGTTCCCAACCAAAACCTAAGAGGTGCTACAAATTTTGACGGTATCATCATTGCTCCTCCGGCATTTTTATCCGAAGCAAATCGTCTGGCTCAATTTCACTCATCGAATGACGGACTTTCTGTGAAAGTGGTTACCCCGGAACAGATTTACAACGAATTTTCATCCGGTCGTCAGGATATTACAGCTATTAGAGACTATGCTAAATATGTTTATGAAAATGGAGGGTTGTTAAAGTATTTGCTGCTTTTCGGGGATTGCTCGTATGATTACAAAGATCGAATTACATCCAATACTAACTTTGTTCCCACGTATGAATCAAGAGAGAGTTTTCATCCCATTTTTAGCTATTCTTCAGATGATTATTATGCTTTTTTGGAGGAGGAAGAAGGCCTCTGGGAAGAGCGTCGATCCGGGGATCATACGATGGAAATTGGTGTTGGAAGGCTGCCGGTTAAAACAGTAGATGAAGCCACGACTGTAGTCAATAAGATAATTTACTACAGTACAAGCTCTAATACGCTAGGAAAGTGGCGAAATGAACTGGCTTATGTTGCAGATGACGGGGACAAAAACAGGCATACTAATGATGCTGATAGTTTATCTGATCTTGTTGATACTACGTTTGTTCAGTATAATATCAGTAAACTTTATCTGGATGCATTTGAGCAGGATGCCTCAAAAGACTTATCGCCTCAGGCCGCAGCAGCCTTAAAATCTCAAATAAGAGAGGGTAGTTTTATTATCAATTTTTTGGGACATGGTAATGAAGAATTCTGGACGGATGAAAAAATTTTTACAAAAGGTGATATTAATAAGTTAACAAATCGGAACAAACTTCCGATTTTTGTTACCGCAACATGTGAATTTGGAAGGCATGATGACCCATTACGGGTATCCGGGGCTGAGGAGCTTTTACTTTTGGAAACAGGAGGAGGTATTGCCCTTCTTACTACATCAAGGCCTGTTTTTGCGAGTACAAATTTTTCACTTAATAAAGCATTCCATGAGAGCATATTCAACAATAAAAACAGACTGGGAGATATTATTAGTGCTACAAAGAATAACGGGCTTGAAGGAAGAGTAAATCGTAATTTCACTTTGTTAGGCGACCCCATGATGCGACCTGCATTCCCTAAACTTGATATTGTTTTAGAGGGTGTTGAAAATGTACCGGACACGCTTAAAGCACTTCAGAAAATCACACTTTCAGGGGAAATTCGGGAAAGAGGCACCATTAAAAACAATTTTAACGGACAGATGATAATAGGCGTATTTGATGTAGAACAAGAATTTGAAACACTCGGTCAGGATCCCCATACTTACTCATTAAGGAGCAATGCAATTTTTCGGGGTGAAGCTACGGTGGTTGATGGTGAGTTTGAATTTTCATTTATTGTCCCCGAAAATATTTCTTATCAATTGGATCGAGGGAAAATCAGTCTATACGCATGGGATTTTGATCTGAACATAGATGCCGCCGGATCATCACGCAGTTTTGTAATCGGTGGAACGTTTGACAACGTAACCCCCGATAATACACCACCGGTCATCCAATCCTATCTAAACGATGAGTCATTTGAAAATGGAAATACTGTTGGAAGTTCCTCCTTGTTCATTGCACAAATCAATGATGATAGTGGAATTACCACTTCAAGATTGGGAGTGGTAGAGGGAATCGTACTGGAAATTGGAGGTCAAAAAATAAATCTAAATAAATACTATACGGCTTCACCCGACACTTTCAAAGAAGGCCATGTTGTTTATCCGCTGACAGACCTTGCTCCCGGAAGCTATCAGGCAGCATTGAAGGTGTGGGATACACATAACAATTCCTCAACTTCAACTATTGAGTTCAATGTTTCATCAGAGCCGGAAATCTTCACTTTTAATGAAGTCGCTTATCCGAATCCGGCTACGGACCACATGACTTTTTACTTCGAACATGACCGTGAGGATGAAGACCTGAATGTGGATTTCAAAGTTTATGATGCCGGAGGTAGTATTCAGTATGAGAAAGATTATCTTTTCAGAAACAGCAGTCGTAATATTGAGATTGAATGGAATTTAGATACTAATTCAGGCCAAGTACTAAACCGAGGAGTATATTACTACAAACTTGTCATCAAAAGTAATTTTGACGGGGCCGCAAAAGAAATTGCAGCAAAACTCGTTTTATCGGAATAAATAAAAAAATCTGAGATTATGGATAACTAAATCATCTACACTAGTGTATTTTCACATTTCCAATATATTTATATAGCTGAGTTTGAAACATAAAATCTAACCAATGAATCAATCATTTAAAAAAGAATATACTTTAATTTTTACCTTTATAACTTTTTTTGGTTATGGGCAAGTTAGTACCGGAGGATTAGGAGGAACTGATACTGACAGAAACCCGATCATCGTAGCGGTTCCTTTTATAAGTTTTGCTCCTGACAGCAGGGCTTCGGCCATGGGAGATGCGGGGGTCGCTACCAGCCCTGATATGAACAGCATTCACTGGAACAATGGTAAACTCATATTTGTAGAAGATGACCTTGGCTTCTCTTTCTCACACTCACCGTGGCTAAGAAACATTGTAGATGATATGTCATTAAACTATCTATCCTTTTACACTAAAATTGATCAGGTTCAGGCTTTTGGTGCGAGCTTTAGATACTTCGATCTGGGCAGCATTCAGCTTGTAGAAGAAGTAAATGGCCAGCCTGTTCGTCTTGGAATTGAGAATCCCAGTGAATTGGCATTTGATGCTACTTATTCAAGGAAGCTTTCTGACAAGATGGGAATAGGTGTAACGGCAAGATTTATCTGGTCAAATCTCGCCGGAGAGCTTAATAACGCCCCTGATGCAAAAGCAGGAACTAGTGTAGCGGTGGACTTAGGATGGTATTACAGGAAGCCAATCGTCTTTTCAGGAAAGAACTCTGAAATATCATTTGGAGCGCATATTTCTAATCTGGGACAAAAAATAACCTACAGTTCAGAGAGTAACGAAAACTTTATCCCGGCAAATCTTAGGTTAGGATCCTCTTTTAAAACAGATCTCGATCAATACAATACCTTAACAATAGCCTTTGATATAAACAAGCTATTAGTTCCAACTCCGCCTATTTATGAAACCGATGACAATGGGAATTTTGTAGTCAATCAAAACGGTGATAGAGTTATAGCTTCCGGGAAAAACCCTAACCGATCTTTCTTTTCCGGTACATTCGGGTCTTTTGGAGATGCGCCCCGGGGATTTGGCGAAGAGCTGGAGGAACTCTCGTATTCAGTTGGATTAGAATACTGGTATAAGGATATTTTTGCTGCCCGGACAGGTTACTTCCTGGAACATCAGAACAAAGGCAACAGAAAGTATTTGACCTTGGGGGCAGGTTTCAGATACCAGATTTTCGGGCTCGATTTTTCATACCTGATTCCCCAAAATCAAAATCACCCGCTTGCTGATACGCTTAGAATTTCACTTCTTTTTAGTCTCAATAAACGTTCTAAAGAAAGGTAATCTACAAGAGTATTTGATGGAAAGAAGAGCTTAATTAAAAGATGCTTCTTTCTATTTTTGATCAAAATTTTTTCTATGCAATTATTATCCGATAGAATCCGGAGTATCCCAGAGTCTGCAACGCTTGCGATGGCAGCTAAGGCCAGGGAAATGAAAGAAAAAGGAATTGAAGTTATCAGTCTCAGTTTGGGTGAGCCTGATTTTAAAACACCAAAACATATACGGGAAGGGGCAATTGAAGCGATCCATTCAGGGAAGTATTTTGCTTATCCGCCGGTAAACGGCTATCCGGATTTAAGACAGGCTATCTCTGACAAGTTCAAAGAGGATAATGATTTAGACTACCCGCCGGATCAGATCGTGGTCTCAAACGGTGCGAAGCAATCTATTGCAAATGTTTTTATGGTTTTGCTGAATCCGGGAGATGAGGTAATCGTCCTGACCCCTTACTGGGTTAGCTATTCGGCGATGATCCTGTTGGCAGAAGGAAAACCGGTATTTGTATGCGGGACATTAGAAAATGACTTTAAGGCAACTGCGAAGCAAATTGCAGAAGCCATCACAGATAAAACAAAAGCCATAATATTCTCTTCTCCATGTAATCCTACCGGCTCCGTATTCACTAAGGAAGAGTTGGAAGCAATTGCAGGCGTGTTAGAAACAAGAAAGGACATCATCGTGATTTCGGATGAAATCTATGAAATGATAAACTTTAGAGACAAACATGAAAGCATTGGAGCAATAGACGGAATGACGGAGAGAACCGTAACGGTAAATGGTTTTTCAAAAGGATATGCGATGACAGGATGGAGAGTAGGATATATAGGTGCTCCGTTGTGGTTAGCAAAAGCCGCCGGTAAAATGCAAGGGCAATATACCTCCGGGAACGCTTCAATTGCTCAGAGGGCTGCATATACCGCTCTTACAAGCAGCAGGCAAACCTCGGTAGAGATGGCAGAGGCTTATAAAAAGAGAAGAGGCCTGGTTTTTGATTTACTCAAGGATATTCCCGGCTTTGAGGTGAATATGCCTCAGGGAGCATTCTACTTCTTTCCAAATGTCAGCGATTACATCGGAAAATCTTCCTCTTCGGTAAAAATCAATTCCATTAATGACCTCTGCCTGTATCTTTTGGAAGATGCAAGAGTATCCTTAGTAACGGGAGAAGCCTTCGGAGATCCGGCGTGTCTAAGGTTATCTTATGCCGCTTCGGAAGAAGACCTTAAGAAGGCCCTGTCCCGAGTAAAAGAGTCCCTTGCCAGGCTATCATAAAAAAGATCCTTAAATCCCGGCAGAGTAAAAAATATTCTATAATTTAAAAAAATTCGAAATCCCTTGCAAGTTTGGAAAGATGGTTATTTACTTTGTAAGAAATTTTATTATTCTTTTACGAAAAATTTAAAAGGAAAAATACTATGAAAATGCCCGTAAAAACCATATAACTAAAAATAATACAATTTAATCACCCCCCCCCTTCCTACTAAAATTAATTTATAATGAAAGGAGGTCGATAAAAAAAGCCTCTCTTACTCATCTCGGCATCATTCCTCGCACTTTACGGGCGGGCGCAGAGTGAACCCAAACCCCTTCATCACCAAATGGGAAACAACCGCTACCAACGAATCCATTACCATTCCTACTGTTGCTGGGGAAATCTACAGCTACACCGTAAACTGGGGGGATGGATCGGAAGACACTATACATACCGATGCTACACCTCCCACGCATACGTATTTCAAGGCAAGCATCTACACCATCAGCGGTACTTTCCCGCGTATCCGATTCTCAGGAAAAAGCACCGTGCAGAGTCAGATACGCACCATCGAGAAGTGGGGTGATATAGCGTGGACTTCCATGAGAAATGCTTTTACGAACTGCGATAACCTAACTATTGCCGATGAGGCAGGCATCCCTAACCTTTCAGGGGTGACGGATATGTTCGGCATGTTTGCTCAGTCTTCCTTCAACGGAGATATCAACGAATGGGACGTGGGCAACGTGATGGATACGTCGTATATGTTTTCAAAAGCCGGTTTAATCAACGTAGATATCAGTGGCTGGGATGTGAGCAATGTGACAAATATGCAGACAATGACATACCTCCGGAAGTTCGGAACTCTGTATTGACGTGTTCTTTCATATTGTGAGAAATACAAATGGGACAAATGCGTTTACTCCCCCAAATACAGATGCAATTGTCAGGGAACTGAATAAGTTTTACAGCCCTCACAACCTTTACCGCCTGCAAAATGTTCTTATGTAGTAATAGATTAAAATAACTAACATGAAAACTATGATCTTAATTTTATCAATGCTACTCTTCGTCACAGGATGTGGCGAAGATGAACCCAAACAACAATTAGATACAATTTCCATTTTCGGGACTTGGCAGCTTGTTGAGAAATATGATGGAGGATCGCTACGACCCAAACAACCCGTAGAAAACGGATATTTACTCTCGTTTAATACTTTAGGTGAGGTAATTACCACTGATTGGTTAATTTTCGATAGACCTAGCGGTAGTTGGTTATATGGAGACTACTCCATTCAAGAGATAGATAATAAAGAGGCTGTAATATTTGAATTCTTTTGTCCCAAATTAAATAAGATCATCCTAGATATTGAAAGATATGTTTATTTGGCATTTCTAATTTAACAAAGATAGATGGTTAAATAACAGATACAAAGAGTATTCGATCATCTCTTTCGACTTTGAATAACACTTGGTCTTCCTCCTGAAACGAGCTAAATAATGTCTGATCATGCTATTCAAGCCCTCAATACGGTAGGTCTTTGCTTTGGACATGTTTGTCAGCGGGAAGAATGCGATCGTAAGCTTTCCGGTTCACAAAGCCTTAAAGCCTTCAACTCTTTCCCCTATTTCTTCACCCCCAGGTTAATTACACTTACGTGACTCACACCTACCATACACTTTATGCTTCTAAACCCCAATCCTTCCAAATAAAGCCTCAAACACAATCGAACATAGTAAGGGGCTATTCTTTTGCCTAATTTGGGAACCGTAAAATGGTATGAGCATGCTTTGCATTTATAGCGTTGTTTTCCAGCAATCCTTCCATTCCTGACATACTCTTTAGCATGACATTTGGGGCAGGAAGTGATTTTTGCATCCATGCTTTTTTATTACTAATCTACTACTTTTTAGCAATACCTAATTTTGCTTTTTAGTTTTTTCCCATTTTTAACGATATTTGTACTCTTATCATTGAGGGCAGGTTAGTGTGATTTGTATTTTCATTCGTTTTGAAAAGTAATTTTTATGTAAATTTACCTTAACTTGTTCTTTTGGAAGAAGTTATAAATCATACTTTTTATAACAGTACCCGCTTTTTACTTCAGCAAGTCGGTTGTGTTTCAAAGGTTAAATTAGCATTGTTTAAAATGCACAACGGGTTTTATATTTATATGAAAATATTATGCACATGGAAACAAAAAACTTTATTCAACTGCCGGCAAGACTGATCACACTTCTTATTATCAAGATTAAAGATTTTGTAAATTTAATCTTAAATCAGAAAGTGAAGAAAATCAAGAATTTACTTTTGGGATTTTTTTTATTTTCAAATACTGTGTTTGCTCAAAAGTATATGGAGATGATGTACGACCCATCTGTGAATTTTTATGACGTGCAAGCCGAAGCTGAAAAATACTTTTCTAAACATGGAAGAGACAAAACATCTGAATGGAAACAATATAAAAGATGGGAATTAGTTAATGGACAACGTTATGCCTACTCAGGTGGAGAACGCTTAATAAATCCTGAAGTTCAAATGAGGAAAGAATCAGAAGGATTTGCTGCAAGAGAAACAGAAAATAATGGCACTACTCCGGTATGGAAAGAAATGGGGCCAAAAACATCTGCAAATGTTACAGGTCATTGGGCTCCGGGCCTTGGTCGAATTGATGTTATAGAGGTAAATCCTGACAATCATGATCAAATCTTTGTCGGTACACCGACAGGTGGTTTATGGAAAACCACTGACGGAGGACAAAACTGGGAAGTTTTAAATGATTTTATGTCTGTTATTGGCGTAGCGGGAATTGTCATAGATTGGAACAATCCAAATGTTATTTACTTGGCCACAGGGGATCGTTCAGGAACATTTCATAACAAAAGTATAGGGGTTTATAAGTCTACAGATGGAGGGAAAACATGGAACCCTACGGGATTGACTTTTCAGGAAAACAATAGGGTGCAAATCAGAAAAATGAAAAGGCATCCTGCTGATCCCAATACTATTTTTGTTTCTTCAAGTGAAGGATTTTATAAAACAACAGATGCCGGCAATTCGTGGAGTGTGTCTTTAACTAGTAATGACATTACTGTTGATGATTTTGAATTAAAACCAGGTAATCCTAACGTTATTTATGCTTCAGTATATAGACTGTATGGAGATAAAGACTATTATAAATCAACAGATGGAGGAGCAACTTTTACGCTTAAAACTGCCGGAATACCCCCATTAGAATCAAGAATGTTAATTGCGGTAACTCCTGCTAACCCTGAAGTGGTTTATATTTTAAGAGAAGCTTATAACTTTGACATTGCTGAATGGGAAGGTGGACTATATAAATCCATTGATAGCGGTGAAACTTTTACTAAACAAGGATCTCCAATTCTTAAGGGGACAGACTCTATGTGGCATTATGGAATAGCAGTTTCTCCTACAAATGAAAACATTATTCACGTTGGAGAGGTTGATACTAAAGTTTCTAAAGATGGAGGTGCAACGTGGAAAAAAACAGCTCATTGGCATATCAATAGAACACCGGCAACTAATTACATACATGCAGATGTTCAAGAGTTAATTTATTTTGAAAATGTACTTTATGCTGGGACAGATGGTTTGATTGTTAAAACAACAGATGAAGGAGATACCTGGATCAATTTAACAGAAGGGATAGGAAATAGACAGTTTAATAGAATTGCAGTGGGCGTATCGAATCCAAATAAGATACTGGGAGGTTCCGTAGATAATGGAACTTCCGTATACTCTAACGGTACATGGCATGAATGGCTAGGAGCAGACGGATCGGAACCATACGTGAATCCAAATAACGATAATATTGTTTACGGACAAACGCAGTCTTCAAATCAAATTTATAAATCATTTGATGGAGGCAATTCACGCGTTACGCCAATAACTAATCATCCTAATATTAGAGGAGGTGCTTATGTTACACCTATGTGTGGAAATCCTAGTGATGAAAACCATATGATTATTGGAACAAGTGAATTATATGAAACCAAAGATGGTATGGATTCCTGGAACCAGTTAACCTCATTTGGTTGGTCTGGATCAAGGGGCGGTGATGTGAAAATGTCAATATCTAATCCTCAATATATTTATACTTCTTTGAGTTTTTCTACTGATATCCGTAGAACAAAAAATGGAGGAAGTACCTGGACAGAACATAAAAACGGACTCCCCAATGGTTCAATTACTCAAATTGCTGTTCATCCAACAAATCCGGAATATATTGCAATTGCTCTATCCGGGTATTGGGATGGCAAAAAAGTTTATAGCAGTGTCAATGGAGGAGATACTTGGATAAATATATCTGATAATTTGCCTAATATTCCTGCTAATGCAATAGTAATTGATGCACTAAACAATGGAATTTATGTAGGAATGGATTCAGGAGTCTATTTCACTGATGATAAAACAAATGGATGGATTTGCCTTGATAATAAATTACCAAATGTTAGGGTAATGGATTTAGAAATCTCATCAGATATCTGTAAATTAAGAGCGGGCACCTACGGAAGAGGCTTATGGCAGACAGATTTAATTGGTATCGGTAGTTTACCCCCAATTGCTGATTTTAAGGCAGATGAAACCTATGTTACAGTAGGTACTGCCGTTCAATTTACCAATTTATCCACATGTGGAGCAACTTCTTTTTCATGGACATTTGAGGGATCTACAACAACAAGCAGTAATTTGGAAAACCCTAGTATTGTTTTCACTGAGGAAGGAGAATATACTGTAAGTTTAACAGTCACTAAAATATGGAACAACTTACAAAGTAGAGAGACCAAAACCAAAGTGGCTTATATTATAGTAGAGTCACTACTAGCCGCCCAAGAGTTACTTAAAGATGCTGTTCAACTTTATCCCAACCCAAACAGTGGCGAATTGAAATTAATGCTTTCCAAAGATTTCAATGGCGAGTTAATAACTGAAATTTTTAATATGCAAGGGAAAAAAGTATTTGAAAAAAAGTATCATAAAACATATGGTAAATTGATTTCAAAAATTAATTTAAGTGATTTAAGTGCAGGATTTTATTTGGTAAAAATATCTAACAGAAAGCAACAAATTACCAAAGAATTAATCATTAAGTAAAGCATTTTTTTCATATTTGGTAGTCCATGCGTGAAAGGTGAAAGACAACACAGACCCAGAAATTTCTTCCTGAAGAAATCAAAGGAACAAAACTCTACGACCCCGGTAAAAATGCACGGGAGGAGGAAATTCGGAAGTTTTTAAAAACAAGATGGAAGGAAAAGTACGGATATTAGATCTTAAAGGCTACTCCGAATTTGATAACCAACAAGTCTGTTGTTGATTCTCGCGGTTGTGTTTCAAAGCTCAAATCATCCCCTGTCACTGTAGCTTCTTCAAAATCCGATCCTGAAAAGGTTACTTCCCAAGATTCCGTATCACTACCATCGTAGTATTGAGCTCTTTGCCCTCTGAAAAAATCAGTTCTTAGATCAAGGAAGACGTTACTACTTAGTTTGACCAAAAAGCCGCCTCCAAAACCATAACTCAAAATCCAGTCATCCAGTACTGTCACCCTTGCAATCACATCAGAATCGTCTTCGGGTGCCCACCTCAAATCATTTGAACGATCACGAATCTTGGTATTCGTTGAAATATATCTAAAACCGAAAAGCACTTCTCCATACGGTTGAATGGAGCTAAGAGGAGCAACTGCCCTTACAAAAAGGTGGGTTCCAAATAAGCTACTGGTATTAATAATCCTGAGAGGGATATTCAAAGAAGCTATTCTTGCCCCATTTTGATCATTTAGAGTCGCCGTCAGGTCTTCGTCTCTGGTATTGCTTCCATACACCATGTAGTTGATATCCAATCCTAAATAAACCGGAACTCCTTTTTGGAATGGAAAAGCGAAAGACAAATCCCCGCCAAATCCGGTTGCATCTGTGCTTTTTTTGAAATCATTTTGAGGTAAGCCGAGCGAAAGACCAATACTTCCCATTTGTGCCTGGCAGAGAATGAAACTAAAAGTAAGAATTGAGTAGAATAAAATCTTTTTCATGTCAGTGCTTTGTAAATACAATTTCTTAGTTGTACTCAATATTCATACCAAAAAGTTTAAACCGGGATCGTTATAAATCTATTTCTACTACCCGCTCCCAACCTGAGCCTCCTATGGAACCCCGTAAGAAGTACCTTCTCTCTCATTTTTAGAAATAAAAAAGTCTGATTCAAAAAACAGGACTGTTTAGCCTGTTTCAGATGAAGATAAAACTACTGATGAAGATGTACATCCATTTGAGGGAAAGGAATAGTGAGTCCGACTTCATTGAATTTGTTATATACGTTCTCATTCATATCAAAGAAAACACTCCAATAATCCCCGGATTCCACCCAAACGCGTACTACAAAATTCACCGAGCTGTCCCCAAGTTTTGAAAGCCCTATGAAAGGCTCCGGATCTTTCAGTATTCTTTCATCTGCATTAATCAGTTCTGCTAACGTTTCCTTTGTTTTTAAGGTGTTGTCTCCATAAGCTACTCCGAAAGTAAAATCCACCCTTCTTCGAAGTTCCGTAGAGTAGTTGGTTAAAGAAGAGTTAGTTAGCCAGCCCGCCATTCGGAATAATGATGGTCTTATTATCCGGTGTTTTTAAGATCGTATTAAAAATTTGAATTTGATTGATGGTTCCTGAATAGCTTCCGGTATCTACCCAGTCACCTACTTTAAAAGGTTTAAGTAAGAGAATGATGACTCCACCGGCGAAGTTCTGAAGAGTGCCCTGAAGAGCTAAACCAATTGCTAAGCCGGCAGCACCTAAAACAGCCACAAAGCTTGTTGCTTCAATGCCTGCCATTCCAAAGACAGAAATAATAAGCATGATTTTTAGCAATGCTCCAATAAGAGATTTAATAAAGGGTTTTAATGAAGGCTCTACTTTTCTTTTATCCATCCCTTTTCCTATGGATCGGGTAATGATACTTATTACCCAAAGACCAATGATTAGGGTAAGAATAGCTGTTATGATTTTTGGTACCCAGACCCACACCAGATCAATTAACTTTTGAGCATACTCATTTGCACTTGAAGTAAGCTTTTCCATTTTCTTTTTCGATTTAGGTATATTATTTCAATATTAGTCTCTAACAACAGAAAATTTTATATGAAATGTTACCAGAAAGATTTACAAAGACAGAAAAACTATAATTTATTAAAAAATCAATAAAAATTCTTCTAATTAGTAAAATGACCATTTCAGGAGCTACTTTATTGATGGGGCTTTCAACAATTTTTAGTTTTAAAAAGCCTTCTATCACTTTTTTGAACAACACTTTTTTTATTAGCCAGGTAATTTATGCGGTTCTCCTATTTTTGTCAGCATACGAAAAATCTAACAAATACATCTAATGCAAGCATTTAATGATTTTCTCTCCCTTATTGATAATTACATTGGTAGTTCATGGTGGTTTCCGTATGTCCTTCTGGGCACCGGCCTGTTCTTCACCATTTATTTAAAATTTCCTCAAATCAGGTACTTTCGATTCGCTTTCAAAGTAATTAGAGGAAAATTTGATAAGCCGGGAGATGAAGGAGATACCTCTCACTTTCAAGCATTAACCACTGCATTATCGGGTACGGTAGGTACTGGCAATATTGCGGGTGTCGCATTAGCTGTCCATGTTGGAGGGCCTGCTGCGCTCTTCTGGATGTTGATGACGGCTGCTGTTGGTATGTGTACCAAATTTGTTGAAGTAACGCTTTCACATAAATATAGGGAAAAGGCAGAGGACGGCACCATAGCCGGAGGTCCGATGTATTACATGAAAAACAAACTCCACTGGAAATGGATGGGGATCATTTTCGCAATCGCCACAGTACTATCTTCATTTGGAACGGGCAGTTTACCTCAAATTAACAGTATCGCTGATTCAATGAATGCAGTATTTGGATTGAACAAAATGCTGGTTGGAAGCATACTTGCCGTATTATTAGGGTTTGTAATTATTGGGGGGATCAAAAGAATCGCCTTAGTAACGGAGAGATTAGTCCCTACAATGGCGGCTCTATATTTCATTGGAGCATTCGCAGTAATCTTCAGTAATTTTGAAAATATCATCCCTTCACTTGTCTCGATCTTCGCTGAAGTACTCAGCGGGTCAGCGGCAACCGGTGGTTTCCTTGGGGGTACAATTGCTTTAGCATTTAATAAAGGAGTGGGGAGAGGGTTGTTTTCTAATGAGGCAGGACAAGGATCTGCTCCCATTGCTCACGCTTCTGCAAAAGGTCATGAACCTGTATCGGAAGGGTTTGTAGCGATACTTGAGCCATTCATTGATACCATTGTTATTTGTACAATTACCGGATTGGTTCTTCTATCTTCAGGTGTTTGGAATGAAAAACATCAAACAGATTTCGACTACACAGATATTTATGTGTTGCATAACAACATTGAGTTTGACACCCAAGAAGGTCAGCTTTCTATCATTGATCATATTGAAAAAAAGACAATAGAAAATTTATACAGTGGAACAATAAAGGTGCAGAATGGTGAAATTCAGTCTGATGTCCTCTTCATTCATGCTCGATCAATTGCAGAAAATGTCAAAGTAAGCTCAGGCGGCACAGTTTACTCCGGTGCTATTGAAATAGCAAAAGGAAAACCACGAGGCAGTTTTGCATTCTCCGGCAAATCACTCGTACACAGTGCCCCTTTGACCACCATTGCATTTACGAAGGGCTTTTTTGGTGATTTTGGAAAATACATCGTAGTGTTTGGTTTGCTGCTGTTTGCGTTCAGTACAGCCATTTCCTGGTCTTATTACGGTGACAGAGCCATGACATTCATCTGGGGGAGCAAGTCAGTGGTTTATTATCGTATCGTGTATGTGGTCGCATTTTTTGTTGCAGCATTTACAGACACTACCATCATCTGGACGTTATCAGCCATCACCATTGCGATAATGACGCTGCCTAACTTGATAGGAATCCTTGCCTTGTCAAAAGATATGAAAACAACCGTAAATGACTTCTGGAAAGGGTTTAAGAAAGAGTGGCCGGACGAGAGGACTCCCGAGTAAAATTTATGTGCTAATTGGAATTGAGCATCCGGAATATTCCAGCCTTTTTTTATTAAAAAATACTTGTCAAAAAATAGGTTGTTCCGAAGAGGTCTCGTCTGTTATTTTTGAAGCATCATTAAAAACTATCTCTTCTCAAGGCAGTGAATGAACAACCCGAAGAATCAGAATTTTTTTAAAATCAGTCAAAGAACCCACTCTTCAGTGAATTCTTTGACTGATCTTAATCATATACCCATTATCAAAAAAACCATCAATTTTGTCTTGATTTCAGCCTCTGAAACAGGCATTTATTATCAAGGGTCCACATGATAGAAACCTATCCGGATGGCCGGATTCCGGACACTTGTAAGTGTATAAACATCATTAGAAAACTGTGTGTATCTGCCCAGATTCTCCACGTAAAAACCCTCGGAGTCGGTTAATAAATCCAGGAATGGCTGCCCTGACGGATCGATAGGTTCTCCATTAACAAGTCCCTTATTAATAAAGATCAGTCGATTTCTGTCAGAGTCGACTCTAAATTCAAGTTGTTGACGAAGTGTAGTATTCCCTACGGCTCCTTCGGAAATCCACAGATATTCTTCAGCTACATCAGTAAGGGTATACAATCTGAAATAAGTTACTCCATAATCAGCATAATCAGCAAATATTGCATTAAATGCAGGGGTGGTGAGGTCACCTATATCCTCATCCCTATACCCAAAATACAAATCAGAAGTTTCATCTCTATCAATAACACTTAAATAATCCGTAGAAAAAGTAAAAGGCGTGTTTCTTGTCTTAACTGAAATCCTGCTGCCGTCGGATTTTCCATTTATTTCCGTGCTTTTGAAGAACCCGGTTAGTGGGTCATATTGTAAGATAACGTCCTTGAATAACTCATTTTCACTCAGCCTCAATGAATCAAGC
This sequence comes from Ekhidna sp., assembly GCA_014323825.1. Classification (GTDB taxonomy): domain Bacteria; phylum Bacteroidota; class Bacteroidia; order Cytophagales; family Cyclobacteriaceae; genus Ekhidna. The sequence goes on from JACONI010000105.1 coordinate 17,013, forward strand.
CTGATCCTGTTTCCTGGTAAGTAGTCCATAGCTGCTACATATTCATCTTCAAATGTTTCAGTCTCCTCAATAAACCTTCTCGTAGTAAGTACTCGTGTCCTTAAATGAAAATCAGCTTTGACTACAAGTTCATTTCCGGGCCCATAAGTCAATTCCTTGTACACAAAACTTTCTCTGATAGAATAATATGGATCTACTGATAAGGAACTTTCGGATTCACTTCCCGCCCGTATAAATCTAACGACATTTTGAGTAGTTTTATCGGGCTGTGTCCGATTGGCACGGAATGTCAGGGTGTCTCCGTTGGCAGATTCCCCGAAATATAAAAACTCAAAGTCTCCTTTCAACCCGGAACCCCCATTTTCCCGACCCGGAATGGGTGAGAACCCGGAATCAGAAAGCCGATGTATAAGCCCCTCGGTGGTAAAAGACAGTTTGGTCGTTGAGCCTTGCATGATCTCAAACTCGGAAACTGAACTCCTTCCGGCATCGTCACCAAGTATGCCTTCATCAAGATTAGACCATGTTTCTACCGTGCCATCTTCTTTGAATTTGAATAAAAACCGGAAGTAACCAGTTTCCTCTGCAGGGCGATAGCTGATAAACCATCCAAACTCACTATCCAGTAAGGTATTTCTCAACTTGCTCATAGCAGCTTGTATTCTCTCTGCTGTACTTTTATCAGACAGCTGTTGAACCGAGTCATCCTTACTGCAAGCTGTGACTATAAGAATAAGTACAAGTATGAATGCCAAGTACTTTCGCGAAAGGTAATATTTGATTTTCTTCATTTTAAAAAATTGTTGTATTATGCTAATAAGTCTTTATGTTGTTATCATCTTCTCAAAGCACGTGTTGTTACATTATAGATGGAATCCTGAAGTTCATAAACATTCAATCCATATTCATCTCTGTAATAACTGGCAACAAGTTGTTCCTTTTGCCTTATGTCTAATCTCCCCTCATAAGACCAGATGCCATCAATCAGACTATTCCATGCTATCCTGTTCCTGGTCAACATCTGGGCCACCATTTCAGCAAAATCTTCGTTTTCATTGGATCTTGCATAAGCAGAGATGAAGCCTTCTTCCCGCGAACTATCATCATCTTCATTAAACCACTGGGCGGTATAGCCTTCCGGGGTAATTTCCCCCCATACCTCTTCGTCAAACGGCTTGGATTGGTGTAATATGTGTGCATATTCATGATGAACAATAAGCATCAACTCACCAATGTCGTCCACATTTGTTTTATCCATCAGATTTATATTAAACAAAGTAATTCGTTTCCCTTGCTCTGCGATCCCTAGCGTATTAGTCCCTGACGGATTGCGATTTATCCCCCCCACTAGTACTAGTTGTGAAGGTCTGAGTTCTTGCATAAAAGGCCTGCCTGCCACCTGATTGTAAGGTTCTATCCATATGGCTTTAATAAGCTCAAGGATAGACTGTACGCTATCCTTGTGTGGAGGAAATAAATAACGGCTTTGATCAACCAGTGACTCTTGCCACTTGTACACGACTTCAATGTTAAAAGGGTCCACATAATTGTCTTTTATCCATAAATCCAACGCATCATCAGAGGCCGGAGGTGGATTCAGGTCACTTCCCGGGGTCAGTTCAGGGTCCTCATCACACCCTTCGAACAATATGATAATCGCTACTACTGACAAAAATACGAAAACATTTTTTTTTATATTATCCATTTTATTTTTGATTTTAATTCTGTTATAATTCAATATCTTTTTTTTCTCAATGTTATTTTACCTCTTGTTGGGGACAATTCCAAATGCTTTGACTGATTCGGGGACTTGTACAGCCCTTCGAGGATCATCCTTGGGCAATACTATCGGTTCTCCGCCTACAATCAAGTGTTCCACCACTATGTTGAAGCGTTTCACATCCAGCCATCTTAAACCTTCGTGATAAAACTCCCGGCGTCGAAACTCTGCTATGCCTTTTACAAAGGCAGCCTGCTGTTCCGTCAATGTATAAAAAGGAGAATACTCCTCCATGGCATTTGGGTAGGTATCCATCATAATCTGTGCGGTCAGTATATCAGAACTCGGGTCGTAATTCGATGTTCTCACAGAAAGAAAGACCGTCAAATCGTTCAGTGCATTATCAAACTCCCTAAGCATGGTATATGCCTCCGCTCTGTTAAGCAGGACCTCTTCGGCAGTAAAATGCACCAACGGTGCATAAGCGAAACCTATTCCAGACACAACATTAGTAACCCGAAAGTACTCTATATATTTCGGATAATTTAAAAAAAAATCAGTGCCGCCAAAGAGAATTCCAAAAGACCAGTTTTTTCCAAATGGGTTTGTGTCGGAGTCAGCAAAGAGCGATTCATTTTTGGCTCTGGTCAATGCATACCTGTTTCCCGAAAAATTACGCTCATAATAAGAGGATGTCCAGGTAATTAGAAGGTTGGACGCTTCCGATGCTGCAGAATACTTTGTTGCACGCTCACTATAACTCAGTTCACTGAACGCATCAGATGTAAAATTCTTGAGAAGGGAGGCAGGATTTCCCTGTAGGACTCGGTCTGCGTGTTCAATCACTTTTTGCCACTCCGCCTTGTAGAGGTAAAAGCGCGTTGCAAAGGCATTGGCAGACTTGGTCGTAAAATGAAATTTAGGTTCTTTGTACTCATCGCCAACGAGCGGTAAGCCTTCTTCAAGGTCTGCTTCGATTCTGTCATAGTTTTCCTTCAAAGAAGACCTCTCATACGAAACCACTGCATTTTTCTCCGATTCTGATACATAGGGTATACCTAGCTCCTCGTCTGCCGTATTAGGATCGTAGCGCATACTGAAGAAATTGGCTAACATGAAGTGGGCATATGCACGAGCTACCAGTGCCTCTCCTTTCAACTGACCTAGCTTAACCCCTTCCCCCATCTCCTCAATAGCTTCCAATCCTTGGTTGGCATGGGCAATGGCATTATAAGAGTTCACCCAATAGTAGGAAGTTGTTTCACGAAGGGTAGAGGCCGTAAAGTCTTCCCAGAAGTATGCCTTGCGATTGACATCTCCATCCACGGAAGCTCCAGGACCTTTATCATCTGCATTGTCAGACATACTTTCGGCAAATTCAGCGTATTGAGCACGTGCGTAAGCAGTAGTTATCAGTTGGCCTATTTTCTCATCACTATCTATCAATGTCCGATTATCCTGAACCTCATCAAGAAAGTTCTCACATGCTGATAAAAAGAAGATCAGGATAACAATCCAACTTATATGAAGTGTCTTTGTTCTCATCTTCTGTGGTTTTAATTTATTGTAAACAACTAATTTCATATTCCAATGTTTAATGTAAATGTATATTGTCTGGTTATGGGTTGTGCCACTCCTCCTGAATTGTAAAACTCGGGGTCTACGCCGTTAAGTTTATCATCCGAATAGAGGAGAAGCGGATTTTGTACCAACCCGGTAACTGTTGCACTCCTCATTCCTATTCTGCTGAGCAGGTCTTTAGGCACATTATAAGATAGGCTAATCGTCCTGACCCTGACAAATGTGCCGTCTGCCACACGTTCTGTTGAGAAGTTGTACGCATTGTAAGCCCTGTTTATCTCACTTTCCGGAACATCCTCCAAGAGTCTGGAGGAAGGTATAACGGGGAAATCGGTTATCTCCTCATCTCCCACCAACACCCATCTGTTTACAAAGTCTCTGGAGTATACCTGTAGATCATCAAAGTATGCTGCGTTCTGAAATACGGCCGGCAGCCGAATCTTATTGCCACCAGAAGCAGTGATAAAGATATCAAGTGACCAATTTTTGTAAGCAAACGAATTTTGTAAGCCTAGCGTTTTATTCGGGTCTGTGGGACCTTCATATTTTAAATAAGACAACAACCCTCCGGGTCCTTCTTCGCTTGGTTCAATTTCCACGCCGGTATCCTGAAAATTAATATCAAAAGTTTTATTCTCTTCGGGGATGTCATAGGTAGGCAATCCCCGGCTGTCAAGGCCGGTAAATTGCAGCGAAAAAAGCGAATTTCTGGGAAATCCAATGAAACTGGCACCGGTATCATCAATGGCATTCAAAACATTAGGCAGGGATTCTATTTTAGTGATTTCCTGATCAAATATGGATCCGTTAAGGGTTGTGCTCCATCGGAAGTCTCCTCTCTGCATATTAGTTCGAATTTGAACCTCTAATCCTTTGGTTACCATATCCGCATTGTTGATTAACTTGAGCAGCTCTCCGCCTACACCGGACTGTTGCACAAAGTCCAACAAGTCAAAGCCGTCTCTTCTGTATGCATCTACTGTAACGTTGATGCTATTTTGAAATAAACCCAAATCTAAGCCCAAGTTAGTTTCATACTGCTTTTCCCATGTAAGATCGTTATTTTGAAGGTCTCTAATATAGATTGCAGTTTCTCTATTACTGGCTAAAAGCCTGTCTGTAAGAAAAAATTCAAAGACCGGGAGTGCGTTGGTTGCCGGACCCGTATTGGCTGTCAGCCCATAAGAAGCCCGGAGGGCCATTGTTGTAATAGGCTTAACATCTTTGAGAAGGGTCTCCTCTTTGGCATTCCACTTTCCACTGAATGTGTAAGTGGGTGTCCATCTCACTTTTCCATCTTTAAGTCCCTGTCGGTTTGAGGCATTCAAGTTACCCGTGAAAGAGATAAAGTATTTGCCCTTAAATCCGTAAGTGACCCGGGAGAAGTAACTCACTGTTCGATCCCTCGTAAACGCCAATTCATAGTAGTCTGAGCTTTCATTTACGGCCTTGGCTATTATATCCGCATCTACTCTCGGAATGAGTCCTCCCTGATAAAGCAGTCCATAGCCGGTGAAACCTGTCTCATCTCTGTCTACATATCTCATTTCCTGCCCCAAGAACACGTCAAGCTCGTGTCTCGTGTTAAATGTATTGGAAAAGTTTAACGTATTCCTCAGATAAAAATTTCTTAAAAAATTAGTACTTTGGATGAAGATACCCCCTTCCGGTAAAACCACTTTCGGAGGACGCGTTGGGTTCCCCGGATCATCAAATAAATAGGGGTTGCTATCACGTATGATGGTCGTTTCGGCTGATCTGTAAGCAGCAGCAACGTTGCTGTTATCTGTTATGTTATGCTCGCTCACGCTGTTGGCATACCTTATAGCACCTGTAAAAGCATATTTCAACTTGTCGTCAAATAGTGGAATTGAAAAATCAGTTTGAAATTTAATGTCCTGTACCTTCAGGTTGACAAAGTTATTTTTGGATTCATTCAGAATATTCATCGGAGCATAGTTATAGGTGTAATATTCCAGATCTCCATTATCATCTCTTGGCCGCAGGGTTCTGCTGGTATTCAGTGCATAGGAATAAGGATTGATGTCAAAATCTCTGGAAACAGTCCCGAAAACGTCATCGTCTTGCCTATTGAAAGAACCGGGAGCCAACTGCCTGCGATAAGACCCAAGCAACGAGAAGGTGAGTGATGCCTTCTCTTTGACAAAAAGCGTATTTCTGAGATTGACGGTCAATCTGTCCACGTCATCGCTAATCGTCCATCCTGCATCTCTGTATAACCCTACAGAACCGTAAAAAAGGTTATCTCCACCGCCTCCTGACAGGCTTATCGTATGATTCTGGATGAGTGATCGTTGTTTAAATAACTCATCAAACCAGTCTGTATTTGCACGTTCATATGTTTGTAGAAACTTATCTCTACTCTGTGGAGTGTTGTCTACTTCATAGAGTCCTGTGTTCGGATTGTAATTGTTAAGCGCATTGCTCAATATTCCGTAAACGCCGCTGTATCGATCCTGCGATACCGTTGTGTAATCCAGCCGTCCTTTACGCTCAAGTTCCTTTAAAATACTCATGTTTTCTTTGGAATTCAGAATATCTACTTCTGCATAAGTAGGGATATCTCGTATAGTAAATTCGCCTGAATAATTTATCTGAAGAGGCTGGTTTCGTTTGCCTTGCTTGGTAGTAATTACAATTACACCATTTAACGATCGTGCACCATAAATGGCAGTCGCTGAGGCATCTCGCAGTATCTCAAGGCTTTCAATATCATTCGGATTTAACCCTGCTACTGCGGATCCTATCAAGGTATTAATATTACCCGAAACCAGATCGTCAAAATCTAAGTTAATCAAATCCTCCTGAACCACTCCGTCGATGACCCATAATGGCCTGCCGTCACCCTGAATGGAAGATGACCCCCGAATGGTAATTCTGGGGCCTGCCCCGAAAGTACCGGACACGCTTTGAACATTTACACCGGCAGCCTTTCCCTGCAACATCTGGGAGACATCTCCGATGCCGTCTATATCTACTTCCTCAGCGGTCAGAGACTGTGAAGCACCTGTATATAAGCGCTTGGAGATATCTCCATAGCCGGTCACTACCACCTGTTCCAGTTCTGAAACTTCGGATGCCAGACTGACATCAATAGTTGTTCTGGACCCTACGACTTCTTCCCGGCCTTCAAAGCCTATATAGGAAAAAACGAGTGTTGCACCCTCTTCAACCGAAATTCGATAATTTCCGTCAATGTCAGTTATGACCCCTGTCGTTGTGCCTTTAATCACAACATTCACTCCTAACAGGCTCTCACCGTTCTCATCGGTAATCCTGCCGGATACCGTTTTTTGTGCCATCACACCAAAAAGAAGGATAGTAATAAACACAAAACTTAGTAGTAAAATTCTCTTCATACTAACTTGTTAGTTGTTATTAAATACTTAATTAAAATATTATTTTTCAAATATATATAATGTTTGTAAAATTATCATTAACAAATAATTAAATCAAGCGTATCAAGCGTAATATCAATGAAAATTGCTAAAATTTCTATGAATTATTCATCATTTAATGTTAAAAAATACAAAAGCCAGATTTTATTTAGGATCAAGATAATTAAAGAGAGTTCGATTTAATTATAATTATTCCGATAAGTAATATTACTTATTTAGTATCACAAAACTTCATTTTGAGAGATGGCTTTTTCTCGGAGCAGTTATAAGCTATCCATGCAGAGAAAGCGTTATTGAAGAAGTCTGCCTGACTTCTGTGTCCGGTGTTCTACCTGAAAAATATGCTTCAATTGGCCCATGATGGTCTCACAGATAGCCCTTTTTCGGAGCAGGATGGCCTCCATTACAGGCGTGATAGCTTGCGACTTCATGTTTCTTTTCAGCCGGATAACAAGATGAACGCCTCTGAAGAAACGCAGTGAGAACAACTCTTTCCTGATCAGCAATGCTTTTTGATAGGTAGATTTTTAGTTCATTGATTGAATTTTAAAATGTCAATATACCAAAATTCTACCTTTTTTACTAAAAGATTCACACTTGCTTACACCGAACTCACGTTGTTTTATAATTTTAGATAACCGCAAATAATCTTTCAGACTTCAAAAGTTGTTGATCTATGCTTGTGGATCTTCCTCGTTTATCATTCCAGGTTCAGCCTCTTCATTTTTGAAGTACCTTCTCCGGAAAATAATGATGCAGCAGATTGCAATAAAAATGGAAGCATCAGCGATGTTAAAAACAGGCCAAAGTGCCATATAATTACCGCCCATAAACGGAATCCAGCCCGGTAAATACCCTTCCCAAATGTCAATGTAAAACATATCTACAACCTGTCCGTGAAACCAGGGAGTGGGGGCATCAAAAGGAGCATTATCCAGGCATACTCCATAAAAAATGGAGTCAATAAGATTACCGACAGCGCCGCCAAGAATTAAAGCAATGCATATTAATAGTCCTACATTTGCTTCTTTTTTAACAAGCGAATACAAGTAATAACCGATTGCAAACATGGCACCAATTCTAAAGACTGTAAGCATGAGTTTTCCATACTCAAAATCTAACCTCATCCCAAAGGCCATCCCCGGATTAGTTAAGTAGTGGAGTTTGAATAGTTCTCCAAGAATGAGCATCTGACCTTGAGATCCCATTTGCATGTTGTAGTGCACCAGCATCTTTACCATCTGATCCACGATAATTACGACCAGGCTTATTAGAAAATATTTATACTTAATAGCTCTATGATTCATCCGTTTGCTTTTTCTAAGTCAATGAAAATTTCTATTCCATCAATATTTAATTTCTCAGCATCATTAGTAGCTCCCTCTTCCAGGTTTATGGTCAATGTTTCTCTCTTGATATATTGTGAACACTCACTTATTGCCGAAGCCATTAGTTGATTATCCGTTTTGTAGGTGACCGCTACTTTATCCTGAACGTCTAATCCTTTATCTTTTCTGAGTTTCTGGATCCGATTAACCACGTCTCTGCTCAAGCCTTCTCTCTTCAAGTCATCTGTAATGGTGATGTCCAAAGCTACGGTCAATCCATTTTCCGAGGCGACCAGCCAGCCGGGGATATCTTCTGAGGTAATTTCAACATCTTCAAAGAGGAGTGTGATAATTTCTCCATTGACTTCAAGATTATATGAACCCCTTCCTTCAATTGCAGCTATTTCTTCCTTACCAAAACCGCTGATGAGAGTTGTAATTGCCTTCATCTTAGCGCCATATTTTTTGCCCAGTTCCCGGAAATTGGGCTTGATCTTCTTCACCAGAATTCCCGATGCATCATCCACGTATTCAATCTCTTTAACATTCGTCTCTGTAAGAATCAATTCTTCAACTTGTTGTATCCTTTCCTTCGCTTCCGGTTTGAGAATCGGAACTAAAATCTTATGGAGAGGCTGTCTGCCCTTAATTTTCTCTTTCTTCCTAAGCGAGTGAACTAACGATGAGATATTCTGAGCATAGCGCATACCGGCGGTCAGTTCCGGCTCCAGGAGTTCTTCTTGAGCCTTCGTCAATATGGAAAGATGAACGGAGCCTTCCTTTAGTGGCGTATCATTTTCTTTGGCTGCTTTTCTGATGCCGTCGGAGAGATTTTTGTAAAGCCAATCAGCATAAAAAGGAGCAATAGGGCTCATTAACTGACAGGTCACCATCAGACACTCATAAAGTGTTTCATAAGCTGACTTTTTATCTGCGTTTAACTCCGTTCTCCAGAATCGTTTCCTTGACAATCGTACATACCAGTTGGAGAGTTGGTCATTAACAAAATCCTGAATAGCCCGTGCAGCTTTAGTAGGTTCATAATCCTCGTAATAAGAAGAAACATCTTTAATCAAAACCTGCAATTCCGATAGTATCCAGCGATCAAACTTTGGACGGTTCTCTACCGGAATGATATTCAATTCATCCATCCGAAACCCGTCCAGATTTGCATAAAGAGCAAAAAAAGAATAAGTATTCGTAAGTGTTCCGAAGAACTTTCGTTGAACCTCGAAAACACCATCCGGGTCAAACTTTAGATTATCCCACGGATTGGCGTTAGAGATCATATACCAACGTGTGGGATCCGCACCATACTTCTCTAGTGTGTCAAATGGATTGATTGCGTTACCCAGTCGTTTAGACATCTTATTACCATTTTTGTCCAGAACCAAGCCATTTGCAATCACATTTTTATAGGCTACTGAATCATTGAGCAACACCGCAATTGCGTGCAAAGTGAAAAACCAGCCTCTCGTTTGGTCAACACCTTCTGCAATGAAATCCGCAGGATAATTAATATGGTAGATATCCTCATTTTCAAAAGGATAATGCCATTGTGCGTATGGCATAGCCCCTGAGTCAAACCAAACATCTATTAAGTCTGATTCTCTAAACATTTTCTTCCCGGAGTCGCTCACAAGGACGACATCATCCACGTAAGGTCTGTGAAGGTCAAAATCTTCAGGGAGGTCTGCATCCATGAATCCTGCTTCGACAGATTTATGAACCTCCTTTTGCAACTCTGCTATACTGCCGATACACTTCATTTCCTGTCGATCTTTAGTAACCCAGATCGGCAGAGGAGTACCCCAATATCTTGAACGGCTCAAGTTCCAGTCAACCAAATTTTCAAGCCAGTTGCCAAATCGACCCGTTCCTGTAGCTTCAGGTTTCCAGTTGATGGTCTTGTTTAGCTCAACTAATCTGTCTTTTAAAGCAGTGGTTTTTATAAACCAGGAATCAAGCGGATAGTAAAGTACCGGTTTGTCTGTCCTCCAGCAGTGTGGATAGGAGTGTTCATACTTTTCAACTTTGAAAGCATTGTTTTCTTCTTTCAGTTTGATCGCAATGAGAACATCTGTCGGTTTGAAGTCCGGATGGTTGCGTTCTTCATCACTGTAATACTCCTCCTTCACAAACCTTTCCGCAAAATCGGTCACCTCTGTCACAAACCTTCCCTGCTTGTCCACTAATGGAGCATCCTGCCCTTTTTCGCCTTGCACCACCACAGCCGGAACACCTGCTGCCCGGGTTACTCTAAAGTCATCTGCACCAAATACGGAGGCCGTATGTACGATACCGGTACCATCTTCTGTGGAAACAAAATCGCCTGATATTACTCTAAATGCGTTCTTTTCAAGATGGTCGTTTGTCACGTATTGCATCAGCTGCTCATAGCGGATTTCGAGAATTTCTTCTCCGGAGAATTCCTGAGCGATCTCAAATGGGATCAACTTATCACCTTGTTTGTAATCGGTAAGTGATAACGCTTTTGCTTTTTCTGAAAAATATTTTCCTACCAGATCTTTAGCTAAAACAACAGAAACTGCTTTTCCGGTGTACCGATTGAAAGTTTTTACTTTCACATAAGTAATGCTCTCGCCAATAGCCAGCGCACAGTTGGACGGAAGCGTCCACGGAGTGGTCGTCCAGGCGATGATCCTTACGTCTTCGTTTTTATCTTCAAAAAGAAAGGCAGACCTGTCATCTTTTTTCACCTTAAACTGAGCAACGACAGATGTGTCTTGTACATCCCGGTAGGTTCCGGGTTGATTCAACTCATGGGAGCTAAGCCCGGTTCCTGCTGCGGGAGAGTAGGGTTGTACCGTATATCCTTTATAAAGAAGCCCTTTTTCATAAAGTCTTTTTAGCAGGTTCCAAACCGACTCAATGTACTCCTTCTCAAAGGTAACATATGGGTTATCCAGGTCAACCCAGTAGCCCATTTGCTGCGTAAGATCATCCCATTGGCGTTTATATTTCATCACTGTCTCACGGCACCTGACATTATATTCTTCAACAGAGATTTTTTTACCAATATCATCTTTCGTAATACCAAGTTCCTTTTCCACCTGAAGTTCAACAGGCAATCCATGTGTATCCCATCCTCCTTTCCTTTTAACCTGGTAACCCTGAAGTGTCTTGTATCGGCAAAAAATATCCTTAATCGTTCTTGCCATCACATGATGGATACCGGGGGTCCCGTTAGCAGACGGCGGACCTTCGTAGAAAGTGAATGCTTCATTCCCTTCCCTTGAAGTAACAGAACGCTCAGGTATTTGCTCTTCTTCCCAAAACTTGCGAATATTTCCGGCTATCTCGGAATAGCTGACTTGTTTAAACTCAGGATATTTCACGTGTAATTGTTCTAAGTTTATTTCTTTTTTCATTTTCATCAATGCCTTCTGCTAATTCAGGTACGCTTTCAATAAGCGGATGCCCCGACTTATTCCTTTTTCCACTGTCAAACTGTAGTATCAATGCCGGCAGCACCACAACGTTCGTAATCATTGCGAAAAATAACGTGATTGAGGTAAGTTTTCCCAGAGCGATGGTACCTCCAAATTCGGAAAGAACAAAAATGATAAACCCACAGAACAGGATAATTGAAGTGTAGATCATACTAGACCCTGTCTCCCTGATACTCCGACTAATCGCTTCCGGCACATTAAATTCTTTTGCAAGAAGTTCCTGACGATATTTGGCCAAAAAGTGAATTGAGTCATCCACGGAAATACCAAAAACAATACTAAAGATCAATGCGGTACTGGGCTTTAACGGGATTCCAAAGAATCCCATAATTCCGGCTGTTATCAATAACGGAATAATATTGGGAATGATTGATACGACAACCATTTTAATATTTCTGAAAAGGAGTCCCATAATAATGGCGATAATCAGAAAAGCCATGAGCATTGATGTGAGTAAGTTCTCAATCAGGAACTTATTTCCCTTGATAAACATCAACGTTGTGCCAGTCACATTAACATCCATCTTCGAATCACTAAAGATGGAATCGATCTGAGGAGCTATTACGTCATTGACCAATGAGTCGAGCTTATTAGAGCCAATATCAGCCATTTTTAAGGAGATCCTTACGTATTGACCTGTTGAATCAATGAAAGATTGGGATAATTCTTCAGTTTCTCCTTCACTTAAATATCTCATGATAAATCCGAGATCCCGATTAGAGGGCAGCGAATAAAAGTCAGCACTTTGGTTATAAAATGCTTGCCGTGCTGCTTTTGCAAAGCTGACAACGGAGACCGGCTGAGAAATCCCATTTATTGAAGAAATAAAGCCTTCGAATTCATCGATTTTTCTAAGGTTTTTAAGATTTTGAACACCTTTTTTATAACCTGTATCTACGATTACTTCCAGAGGCATCACGCCGCTAAAGTTTCGCTCAAAGAACTTTAAATCGTTTTTTAGCGGGCTATTCTCCGGAATATCATCAACCATATAAGAAACCGCCTTGATCTTGGTTAATCCAAAAGCTGAAATACCGATAACTGCCAGTGTCAGGGTAAAAATGGCAGGTCTCATCTTATGAACAAGCAAGTCTATCTTCTTAATTATCCAATCGAGTATTTTGAATTTTAAGTGCTTTAGCTGTTTTTGTGAAGGTGGTTTATAAAGAGAAAATACACCCGGAATCAGAATAATGCTTACGATGAACGTTGCCATGATGTTGATTCCGGCTACAATTCCGAACTCTACCAACACATTTATTCTCGTTGTTATCAAGACGAAGAAACCTACTGCTGTAGTCAGATTAGTAATAAATGTAACCACTCCAATCTTTCTGATAATACGACTTAATGCCTTCATTTGATCTCCATGCTCACTGAATTCGTGATGGTACTTATTAAGCATGTAGACACTGTTGGGTATCCCAATTACAACTATAATGGGAGGAATAAGTCCTGTAAGCAGTGTGATTTTAAAACCCAGTAATGCCAATGTTCCCATGACCCAAATCACGACTACCCCAATGATAATGAGCGGGAAAAATACTGCTTTGAAGGATTTAAAAAAGAGAAACAGTATTATCCCGGTGACTATCAGAGACAAAACCAAGAACATGTTTAGTTCAGCTTTCACTTTGCTTGTTGTGATGGAACGGGAGTAAGGCAGACCGGCAAAGTGCATGTTTATCCCTGTTTCCTCTTCAAACTTTTCACCTTGCTCGATGATGTAACTAACCAGTTGATCTCTGTTTTTAGAGTTTAGAATATCTTTTTTTATAGTTATAAGAACCAGCGTAGCCCCATTATTAGCGTTGATAAGCTGTCCACTATAGAACTTTAAGTCCGCTATACCGGCGAGAAGACTATCTAAAACTTTTTGGTTTTCGGGGATTTTTTCAAATACGGGTTTTAATTCAAAAACTTTTTTTTGATTGTTCTTTTCAAGCTTTTGGAGGTTGGGAATTCCTAAGACGTTCCGAATTTCATCCTTTGCTTCCAGATTGGAAACCATCTGGCTGTACCGGGTAAAATTTTCCAGTTCATAAACACTGCTATCCTGTAACCCTATTGCCATAACGTTACCATCCTCTCCGAATGTTTCTCTGAACTGTTTGAAGTAGACCATGTCAGGATCTTTCTCCGGAACAATATTGGCCAAATCGTAAGACCATTTAATATTTGTTGATTGATAGCCCATAAAGACCGTAATGACAGTCAAAATGACCATCAAAGTGATACGAAAACGGAGGATTGTATGTGCTAGCCTAGACCACATAGATTAAATGAGGCACAAAAGTAATCTTTTAGAGGTTAGAATCAAGGTTTACAAGGGTTTGGATAGCTACTGCTGTAATTTAAAATTTGAATAAGCTACTTTTATGAAAAAACTAAATAATGCCTAAAATCAGAATTAACTCTGTTCAGTGTATTACCCCTGATGAAGCAGACAAAGATGAGGTGTATCTTAAGAAAGACGGACATAAAATCTGGCCTCCCGGTGAACTTTACCGTCGATTAGATACCGGAGATATGGAGAAGGTAAGTCTTGATCTTGAAATCGAAAAGGGCTGGAATGAAATAGAGATTTGGGATTTTGATTTTATAAGCCCGAATGACAAGTTAGGAGTGTTTAAATTCAGAGTAGACGAATCTCCGGGGAAGCACTCAACAACTATGACCCTGCTTGAAAAAAATAGTACGGCCAACTATGTGCTCTATTGGGAAATTTTAGACGAGGAAGAGGGAGAATTTGCTGATGACTAAACAGGTAGTCTAAATCCTTTTAAAATTTGATAAAGTCGGACAGCATGTGAATCTGTAAGGCCGCTGATAAAGTCAATAATTACTTGAAGCATTTCGTAAACAGAATTTTGCCTATTGAGCAAAACCTCATATTCTTCAGGGAGCAATCGTAAAGTCGACTTTTGCCTTAGTGAAGGGCTCTCAAAATAACGAAAATATGCAGCCGTAGCAAAAGCTTCCATAAGATGATCGATGACTTCAAACCCTCCGGCCTCCTTTTCAAGCACGAGTTTGGAACGGTAAATCTTCGAAATAGATAAATCCATGATTTTATTCAATGCTTCAGAGGAGGGAATTAAACTGGTAAGATCAGCATCGAAGCTTCCTCTCATCAGCTCTGCTTCTTTGTCCTGAAAAATATTTGAACATTGAGCAACTAACTGATTGATGGCCATCGCTCTTAAAATCCCTAGCTTTCCGTTCAATGAAGAGACTCGGTTTAGTTTTTTATCTGAAAAATCATCACCAATTATTTCTGCCAAAAGGTGTTTGAACTCCTCAAAACCTACTAATCCTAACCGACAGCCGTCTTCAAGGTCAATGACGTGATAGCAGATATCATCAGCAGCCTCTACCAAGAAGGCGAGCGGGTGTCTGCTCCATTTTCCCTCGCCAAGTTTGACAAGTTCAAGTTCCGATGCCAACTCGGAAAACAATGAATGATCACTTTGATAATACCCGAATTTTTTCTGACTCTTTCTTCCGCTCTCTTTATCCGTTGAGGAGGAGATTGGATACTTTGTAAAAGCACCTAAAGTAGCGTATGTTACTCTCAGTCCGTTATTCTTGCCGCTTAGAATTCTGATCCCCTGTGCATTTCCTTCAAAAGTGGTTAGATCCTTCCATTCTTTTTCAGTGACTTTGTCTTTGAAAAATCGTCCTTTTTTATTCGTCAGAAAAAAAGAGGAGATGCCATCTTCTCCGGAGTGCCCAAAAGGAGGATTTCCCATGTCATGTGCCAGGGCAGCGGCCCCAACGATGGCTCCAAAATCGTGAACAGAATATCCTCGTTTTCTCAGTTCCGGATATTTTTTTAAGAGAAATGCACCTGCACTCTTTCCTAATGATCTGCCAACGCTGGATACTTCTAAACTATGTGTTAGCCGCGTATGAACAAAATCATCCTCCGGAAGCGGGAAAACTTGGGTCTTGTCCTGGAGCTTCCTGAACGGGTGCGAAAAAACGATACGATCAAAATCCTGTTCAAATCGACTTCTGGTCGCGTCGTGGGCAGGCAACTTTCGTTCACCCGGTCGTTTATGGGAAAGGAGTCTTATCCAATTCATGCTTGAAAATTAGGACTTTCCGGCAAGATCGAAAGCCTGCGAAGTGTGAAACAGGTTAATGGATATTTTCTTTGAATTTAATGAAAAGTAGCAAAACTTTAATCGTTGTTTTTATACCCATTTTTGGCTGATGGTGTTTTCATATTTTGCTTCGGGTTCCATTGCTAATCTAAGCTGTCCATTATGTCTCTGTTTGTTCTCTTTTTTGTCTTTTATAAATTCATTTAAAGCACACGCGACAAATTCACCAAGTTTTACGGGTACTGCATTTCCAATGATTTGTTCAAGATTTGTTTTTGACCCTTTAAAAATGAACTCCTTCGGAAATGATTGAATATAACTTCTTTCAATTGTTGTTAATGGTCGAATGTTTTCTGATACGTCTGTAGTATCTCCCGGATGTTTTGGATACCCCGCTGGAATAGGTCTATTAACACCTCTTACTGTCGGGCTTGGTTCGTAAATACTAAAAACACCACGTCTTTTGTAGCTCCTCGGGTGGCGATAATAATGTTCTATTCCAAGTGATTTGCCTAGATAGTCAAAAATGGTCATTTGTTCTTTTGAAAGGTTCTTAGTGAAATAAGGCAATAAAAAATCATCTATTTCACCTAAGCACCCGACCATAAAAAACCGTTTTCTCGCTTGTGGTACACCACAATAACTTGCATCAAGAACGTCCATACTTATGCCATAGCCTGCACTTTTTAATGTTTTGACAGCTTCCTTTAGGATTCTACTTTTTTTAATTCGCTCAACATTTTCCATCACGAAGTATTGAGGTCTTACGGCTCTTACAATTTCCGCATATGATATCGTTAAGTCAGCTCTACCAAGAGTATCGTCTCTTTTACCTGCACTTGAAAAGTCTTGACAAGGCGGACCACCAATAATTAGATTCGGATTTAGTTCTTTTATGAATTCTTTACTTTCTTCATTTCCAAGGTCAAAATCATAAATGGGATGGTTAAAATTGTCCTTGTAAACTTCAACAGCGGGTTTCCAATTGTCAAATGCTGCTACTATTTCAAAGCCCGCATTCCGGAATCCTAACGACATTCCACCGCAACCTGAGAATAAATCAATCGTTCTTATTTTATCTTTCTCCATTATTCAAAAAGTTCCGGCGAGTTATAAATGATAGCATCAAATCTTCTTTCAGGGCTTAAAAGATTTTGTCCGCCACCTAAAATAATATTTTTGATTTCTTCTTTAGTAATCCTTGGATGATGCAATTCTTCACAGTCCATATAAGGATGGGTGACTATACCGCTAACTGCAAATGCTTTGTCATTTTTTGTGTTATACGAAAGTTCGTCAATAATTTTTGCATGATTAAATTGCCCACTGATTGAAAAATCATAGAGCATTTTAAATAACCATATGATTGTCCTTATTTGACGAGTAATTCTATTGTTTGATGATAATTCACCCCTTGCAACATCAAGGAATAGTTGAGTAAATGCAAAGTTCGACCAAACAAAAACATCTAGGCAGTTCTCTGCAAGTGCAGGAGATTTTCCGAGTGTCTTCCATATAGGCTGCATTAAAATTGGCTCTTGCTTGTCAAGTATTGATAATGTGATTGAATCAATAATTTCAAGCATTTGAGGCAAGTAAGACCAAATGTTTGTACCTTCCGTCCAATCATCTATTTTCTCAAAGTCAGTAGAAAAGTGAGAGCGTATGTCGTCTAGTTTGTCCCGAAAGTTGAATGCTATACTACAAGCAAGATAGACTATAGTATCTGGTCTAATTACAATCTCAGTTCCATACTTATTTTCTGAAAGTTCACACGTTGCATTATCAGGTAAAGCGGTAAGTTTAATTTCTATTGGTTTCAGCGCCTGTCCACTACTTTTTCTTTGAGTAACTAAATCTACTCTTGGAAGATGTCCGATTAATAGTTGTTCGTATGGAGTATAAGCAGACTCAAAAGAGTAAAACAAATCATTTGCAGTTGGAGCAAGTCCGAAAAAGTCAGGAGTTGATAATTTCCGGTGAACTACTTTTAAGTCATTATTTAAAGTCAAATAAATATTTTCAAATTTCTTACTGTCCAAATAGGCTGATAGTGCTGCCGGAAAAGATGAATTAAATTGATTCTTTCCCCAAGTGTTTTTATTGGTAAAATCTCTGTTTGAGTGCTTTATTCCGTATAATCCGGGATTATCTGCATTCATCAGTTTAATTTATTTCTGTCGCAATTTAGTATTTTTCATATTGTACCCAACAACCTTTATATAGTGTCGTAGCATCTTGAGGAGTGGCTACGCACTGTATATATTAGTTATACACAATGTTATATTATTCTAAATTTTTCTTTAACCAATCAGACACTTCGTCTCCTAACCCAAACCAAGCGGCAGGAGCATTAACGGCGCTTCATATTACGTGGAACCCGAATTAAATCAAGAAAATCCCAGTTTAATTTTTACTTTTTCAAGTGTGCTTTGAGCAATTTCAGATGCCTCCTCTTCACCTTTTTTCAATTCCGCTTCCAATTCTGTCAAGTTATCCATGTAATACTGATATTTTTCTCTTTCCCATGTAAAGTTTTCAAGTAATAATTCGAAGAGTTCCTGCTTCGCATGGCCATAGCCATAATTTCCACCCTCATACTTTTTTCTCATATCAGAGACCCGATTTTCCGGTGCCAGTAATTGATAAATTGCAAAAACGTTACAGGTGTCCGGGTTTTTTGGTTCCTCCAGCGGTATGCTGTCTGTCACTATTTGCATCACGTTTTTTCGGAGTTCTTTCTCGGGAAGAAATACGTCAATAATATTTCCGTAGCTCTTGCTCATCTTCTGTCCGTCTGTGCCCGGAACTGTCATCACCTCCTTGTTGATAAGTACTTCCGGGATAACGAATGTCTCTCCATATTGATGGTTGAATGAAGCGGCCATATCACGTGTCATTTCAAGATGCTGCTTTTGATCTTTACCTACCGGTACATAATCCGCATCGTATAAAAGAATATCCGAAGCCATTAATACCGGATAAATAAAAAGTCCCGCATTTATATCAGAAAGCCTGTCGGCTTTATCTTTAAACGAATGTGCATTTGCCAACATGGGATAAGGTGTAAAGCAGCTTAGATACCATGTGAGTTCTGCACAGGCAGGTATCCTCGATTGTCTGTAAAATACATTTTTAGTCGTATTGAAGCCACAAGCTAACCAGGCGGCTGCCACGGCGTTTACATTTTTTTTTCTAAGTCGGCTGTCCTTTATGGTCGTAAGTGAGTGCATGTCCGCAATAAAGAAGAATGATTCGTTTCCTTCTTTTTTAGATAGTGCTATCGCTGGCTTTATTACCCCCAGAATGTTTCCTAAGTGGGGCTTCCCGGAACTTTGAATGCCTGTAAGTATTCTGGCCATTAATAAAAATTTGTGCAAACCTATATAATTTGGCCCCGTAAAAAACTGAGATACAAAGTCAAAACAATATTTAGCATGAAATTTATAGTAAGTGCTTTAATCATTCTGAGTTTTCTTCCCATTCAGGCGCAAACAAAGATAAAATTTGAAGAGGTTGATTATGATTTTGGTGAGATTAGAGAAGAGAATGGTTATGCAGAACACACATTTTACTTTATAAATGAAGGTGACAGTCCGGTCAGGATTACTAATGTTAAAGCATCGTGTGGTTGTACAACTCCCGGTTGGACAAAAGAGGAGGTGATGCCGGGAGACTCGGGATTTGTAAAGGCAAGTTACAACCCCAGAAACAGACCGGGGAAATTCAGAAAATCATTAAGAATAACGGCTTCAGACACTGCTTCCAATCAAACGCTCTACATACAAGGCGCTGTTAAGCCAAAGCCGAAGTCACCTGAAGAGCAATTTCCCATACTTGCCGGAGACTTTAGATTGGAGTACCAAACGCTCAACTTTGGAAAGATAACCACCGAAAAACCGATCACTAAATCCTTTGATATTTATAATGGGAGCGACTCCTTAACCCGGCTTTCTTCTGATAGCTTTTTCCCGGAACACTTAACTGCTGAGTTATCTCCATCAACCTTACAATCGGGAGAAGCGGGCAATTTAAATCTGACTTATTATCCGATTAAAAAAAAGGATTTCGGCTTTGTAAGTGACAACATTAAACTCGGCAATGACGAGGGGAAGAGTATTTCAGTAATGGCGATCATTGAGGAGTACTTCCCCGAAATGACTGCCGAAGCGTTGGGTCAAGCTCCAAAGCTGGAGTTACCGAACCAGATCTTTGATTTTGGAGAAGTGACTCGGGGAACTATCATTGAGACAACTTTTGAATTAAAGAACATCGGGGAGGAAACATTGGAATTACGTGCAATTAAGTCAAACTGTGATTGTGTAACCTACGAGTTCAAGAATAAAGCGATTAAAAAGGGAAAGAGCAGGCAGTTAAAAGCGATCTTTGATACTTCTGATTTGAGAGGAAATCAATATAAAAGCCTGACTGTTTATTCCAATGATCCTGTTAATCCGACACAGATAATAACCTTGAGAGGAAAGGTAGAAAAGTAGGAGGGGAGTTTATTTGACACGATCTATTAAACGATGTAAATAGGATGAAAATCAAAGTATCGGATTTTCATCATCTGTGTCATGTTTTTTCACTATGTTGAACAATGTGCTTTTTATTTAAACTCTAATTTCATGTACTCTCTTGCTGTGTTCATTTCCTCTTCTTGGAGGTTTGAAATGTCAACCACGGCACCGTATTCAATAAAAATATCGTAGAACTTATAATAGTCCCGTCCCCAGTATATCATAGCGCATGACATGGGTGCTCCTTTACCTGTATTCAACCCATTTTCAAGAAATTTTAGTCTTGTATCATATAGAAAACAAATGGCTCTTGCTTGTCCGAAAACGCTCTGTTTCCAGTGTCCGGTATTTGTCGCAACGGGAACCAGAGCCAATATTTCTGCCCCGTATTTTTTATGTGTCAATGCACATTTTGCCAACCAATTTTTAATGGTCGTCCCTCTTGTTCTGTCAGCACCGTATGGTGGATTCATATAAACTGTCGGGTAGTTCCAATCTTCTTTTAATCCGTCATTGTGCGGCAGCATGAACTCTGTTGCAGCACGAACTATTGAATGCTCGTTTGAACATGGGTCTAATCCAATAGAGCCCCCAAAAAATCGCTTGATTGCTTTTACGTATTTGTGGGGTGTTCCCCAGCTTTGACTTTGAGAATTTACTGTTCTACCTGCGCTCATAGTATTTCACTCCAGTTTTTTGAACGTAACTCAATGAGTTCATTCTTTAGTTCCGTAATTTTCTTTCCTTTCGGCGTAATGATATTGAACCAACCTTCTATTTCATTCAGTTTGTCCGAGAAGTATTTGAGTAATACTTTGTCAGCCTCAAAGTCCATTTTGACTTTTGTAAATACGTTGCGTTTTCTGTCGGCGGTATAGCTGCTTTTGAATGCCTCCTGAACTTTTATATATTCTTGCGTCGGGTTAAGAATTAACTCGTCAATAAATTGCGCTAGTCCATTGTCGGTTAAGAAGATTAGCCGGTCGTAAGACTGAGCTAAAACCTTTAATTCCTTGTTGTGATTTTCTTCGGTGAACCAGTTACCGTGATTGCTGACAACGCCTACTGTCAGGATGAATTTTTTCAGGAGTTCAGTGTCGTCAGAGTAAATGATTTCCTCCATCAACTCAACGTAAGGTTTGATGTAGGGCTTGTGGTCTGAACGGTAAATTATACCATACTTTTCACCTGTGTCTGTCCTGATTTTTTGAAGTGAGGATACAGTTCTTGCTACGTAAGCACCTTGTTTTGCTTTTTCAATGGTCTGTGGCCCTTTTTTAATTCCCTCCTCAATACCAACTCGTTTACATTCAAAGATTACATAAGGTTTTTGCATTTGCTCAAAAACGAGTAATTCATGCTTGTTCTGTCTTGTTGTTTTAAAACTGGTTAGCAAGAGGGAATTCTTAGATTCCCCAACTGTGCAGGCATTTCGTAAAATGTTGTGCTTGTCAAGAAGGTTGTTATTCTTTCTATTGAACTTTGAAATTTCGGCTTTCTCCTCTAAAGCTTTCAGAATTTTAGTTGCTGTGATAGAATTGCCGTCATTGTCAATAGTTACTTCATATTCTTTGATGATGGGATGTAGTGAATACTCTACGTTGTGTGTGATGTCGTCATTTCCATATTCAAAAAGTCTTCTTTCTATTGAAGTTGAATTGTTGAAGTCCCAAGTCTTGAGAAGGTAGTAAGTGATGATTTCAACCATTGTCCCCAACGCTCTACCTGCTGCTTTTTTCTTGTCCTTCGTGTATTGGAACACTTTTTCTCCAAGAACATTCTGTAATTTGTCTACTGATTCGTAAGCCATTTATCCTACAAAGATACTCATTCAGTACCTTTTCAAATTGTTGCTTTTGGTTGCTTTTTTGATGAGATCCATGCGGTTTTCAATCAACATTGAAAGTTAAAGAAATTAGTTCAAGAGTTCCGGAATGTACTTCTTGTAGATATGTACGCCAATGATCAGCCCTGATGAGTAGTGAAGGATTTTACACACTAACTTTTCAGTCACTCATAGTCATGCTTTATTTATTATTTATGATACACCCCAAGCTTTACGGAAATATTCTGAGTAGTAAAATCCATTTAATCAAGCTTTTGCTAAAGCCAGTGATAAATCCTGAGAAAAGTGGGGTATCTGTTAGGAATACAATTTTTCTTGTACGAGGGACACACCTGAGTGTAAAAATACTATTTTTTTGTCAATTTTGACTAACCTAAACCCCCTCGGAGTGCTAAATTGAGCATCCATTTAAGCCGCCTTAGTACCGGTTAATCAAAGATCGGCTGTGCTAAGGCTTTGATTGTATATTCAGTATTGGACACACACTAAAAACCGAGGCTCAGATCTTACCCGAACCTCGCTTATACGGTTTTTGATACTATCTTTTACTCCTTCTCCCATTTATTATTCTTCGGGTTGATATCTGCCAGATAACCGGATTCGTCAATTTGAATTGATTTGACCTGATCAATGGGCCTGTCAATAGTAAATTCGTATTCAGGGTGCGTCCACGGCCAGTCCGGTAAGATGATTCTTTCAAGATCGCCTTCGTTTTCCTTTTCCCCTCGCATGATTACCAGTGGAGCATAGTAGAGCATTTTGCTTTCATCAGTGAATGTAACATAGATATCCATTGGCATTGGCATTTTCCCCAAGCGTTCCATCGTAACTTTGGTCTGCCCATTCTCAGCTTCCGCTTTTTTGATTGCATAATCAATGAAGTGTGTGGTATTTATCCAATGGTCTAAATACCAGTCCAGTTCTAATCCTGATTTTTTTTCAAAAACGCTAATCCAATCATTAGCGTCCGGATGTTTAAATCTCCATTGATAGTAATAACTCTTCAAAGCAGAAGCAGTTTTTTGTTTTCCGATTAAATAGTTCATCTGAGCTAAAGCGATGGCTCCTTTAGTGTAAGAACCCATTCCATAAGCAGCATTTGTCATAAAGTGATCAGCGTGCGTACTTAAAGGCTCTTCCTTTCCGCTACTGACTAGGTACTTGTAGCGTTGGTAGTTTCTTTCCTGAGCGCGATCCGTATCTTTAAAAATAGCCGAAGTGGTTTCAGCAGTTGCGTAAGTAGTAAATCCTTCATCCATCCAGGCATAGTAGCTCTCATTTGTTGCTAACAATCCCTGATACCAGCTATGTAATGCCTCGTGCACGGTTACTTCAACCAGGCTTCTTAAATTCCTTTCTCCGGTGATCAGCGTTGCCATCGGATACTCCATTCCACCATCTCCCCCTTGTATAACTGAATAATGACTGTATGGGTATTCTCCGTAATTTTTCTCAATAAACTCAAATGCTTTGACGGCTAGTCCGGGCAGTTCGTTCCACGCTTCTGTTTTTTCATTTTCCTTGTAAAAAAAGTGTAATTCCGGTCCATCCTTCACCCTTGTTTTGACATGCTTATAACCGGGGTCTGCAGCCCATACAAAATCATGGACATCCTTTGCCAGAAACTTCCAGGTAAGTTTCTTCCCTTTTCTTTTTACCTCAACGCCATCTTCTTCATATCCATATCCGATTTTATTCGGATTTTGGAGGGTACCCGTTCCGGCAAGGATATAATCTTTATCAATGGAGATGTTTACGGTAAAATCTCCCCAGGGAGCATGGAACTCTCTTCCTACATAAGGGTGTGCGTGCCAGCCTCTTTTATCATACTCTGCCATTTTAGGATACCACTGAGACATGCTGTATTTAATTCTCTCTGTATTGTCCCTGCCACTTCTCCTGATTTGAACAGGAACCTGACTTTCAAATTCCATCGTGAATGTTGATGTGCCTTGAGGTAAGATTGGACGAGTTAGAGCAACTTCCAAAACCGTTCCTTCAATTTTGTAATTCAGCACTTCACTATCCTGCTTCAATGACAATATCTTATGAAAACCAATCTCAGAACTATCTAACTGAAAAATTCTATCCATCACTCTGCGGTCGGGATCTGAAATAGTTCTGCTTCTTGTATCCATCATACTTTTCGGCTGAAACGCATTGAAATAGAGATGATAGAATACCTTCTTTAAGGTATCCGGGCTGTTGTTGTAGTATTTAAGAGTTTGAGTACCTGAAAACATATTTGATGTAACGTCAAAATCAATGTCCATCCGGTACTCAACTCGTTGCTGCCAGTAGTTTTGTGAATAACCTGTAACAATCGAAAAACAGCACAAAATTTTAAATATGAAATTACTGAAGAAATTATGTCGCATGATCGTTAAAATATTTGTTGTACAATATTAAGCAATGTTAATTTTAATCGGCATTGCTAAAATGTAGTAGATTATCAATAAAAAAGCATGAATACAAAAATTCCCCACCGTTCCAAATGTCATGCTAAAGACGAATGTTAAAAATGGAAAGAGTGATGGAAAAGAGTGCGATAAATGCAAAGCATGCCCATACCATTTTACGATTCCCAAATTAGGCAAAGGAATAGACCCTTACGATGTTCGATTGTCTTTGAGGCTTTATTTGGAAGGATTAGGGTTTAGAAGTATAGAGCGTATCGTAGGCAAGAGTCATGTGAGCGTCATCAATTGATTAAAGGAAGAGGAGAAAGAGTTGAAGGCCTTAAGGCTCTGCGAACGGGAAAGCCTCCAAGCGGTGGAGGTAGATGAATCACACAGCAATATAGACTCAAAAAAACTACGTATGGCTCCGGATTGCTTTGGACAGGACCGGTAAACGGGTGTTGAGCTTTACGATCGGCAACCGAAGTGAACACACAGGCGATCGTCTTGGCAGATAACTCAGAAAAATGAACATAGCCACTTATTACACAGACTACTGAAAAGCGCCTACGAGAGCATTCTTCCCGCTGACAAACCTGTACAAAACAAAGGCCTACCGTATTGAGCGCTTGAATAGCATGATAAGACATTATTTAGCTCGTTTCAGGATGGAAGACCAAATGTTATTCAAAGTCGAAAGAGATGATAGCGTATTCTTTATATCTACTTTTTAATCACTTATCTATGATAAATTAGCAATGCCGTTTATTTTAAATATGATTCACTCATATTAACTCCTACTATATAGAGTAAATAGTTGTGATGAGGGATGTGCTGAAAAATATAAAAAAATAGCAGAAGGTCCAATGAGAAAGTAACATTTATAGAGAATAAATACTGAAAATAATATGAAAAAGTCGACTTTAATTCTATTAATAATGTGCAATTCCTGTTGGATATACGGTCAGATTTGCGGAACACCACACCCAACAAACCCCACCATCTACTCAGGTTCTGCCGGTTCACGTACTTCTGGAAATTCAGAATATTGCATTGATGTGTTCTTTCATATTGTAAGAAATACAAACGGGACAAATGCGTTTACTCCTCCAAACACAGATGCGAATTGAATAAGTTTTACAGTCCTTACAACCTTTACCGCCTTCAAAGTGTTCTCATATAACAATGGATTAAACAAACCAACATGAAAACCATGATCTTAATTTTATCAATGCTCTCCTTTGCTATAGGATGTAGCAAAGAGGAACCCAAACAACAATTAGACACAACTTCCATTTATGGAACTTGGCAGCTAGTAGAATCAGGAATAGGGTTACCACATTTAGGTGGCGGATCTTATTCTGAAACTAATGGCTACAAAATAAGTTTTTTCCAAGATTTGAAATTCTCTTCAAAATGTAGCGAGAGTGAAGAAGTTTTGGATAGTGGCAGTATAGTTGGTGTATGCACCAATTCAAATGGTGAAAATATGAGTGGTGAATATCTAATAATCGATCATGAGAGATCCATAACATTAATATTTGATAAGATAGTAGATGGATTCGCAGGTGATAACTTTGCGAAAAAAAGAACATATCAATTTCGCTTTGAAGACCAATATCTTCTATTAACGAATAATTTATGCGACGAGGGTTGCTATGACAAACTTGAAAAAACTCAAATAACAAACGAATAAAAACTGTTTACAACAAACATTAAAACCAATGTAGTTATGAAAAAACTAATCTTATTGTATTTAGCATTTCTGATAAGTTCATATTATATATTTAGTCAGATTTGCGGCACACCACACCCAACAAACCCCACCATCTACTCAGGTTCTGCCAGTTCACGTACTTCCGGAAGTTCGGAACTCTGTATTGACGTGTTCTTTCATATTGTAAGAAATACGAACGGGACAAGTGCGTTTACTCTTCCAAATACAGATGCCATCGTAAGTGAACTGAATAAGTTTTACAGTCCTCACAATATAGTGATTAACAATTCGGGGTCTGGCTTTATCAACAATTCAAATAATCTACATGTGGACATTAGAGAGGGTAATTCAATTGCTCATTTGAAAAATAGATCAGGTGTTATAAATTACTATATCGTAGATGATATGCCTTATAATGGATTTGCACTGGATATACCATCTGACGCATTGTTTATAAAAGATGACCGCATATACACCCCAACTTCGGCTCATGAACTAGGGCATTGCTTGGGATTATATCATACGCACAAAGGATTAGCTCATCGAGAACGTGGATGTGCTGAAGCAATAGATGGCTCTAACTGTGATACTTGTGGAGACTTGGTATGTGATACACCAGCAGATAATGGAAAAGTTAACACAAATGGCTACATGCCTGACTTAACCAATATTATGTCTTACTTCCATTTATTTGGGTACAATCGCGACCACTTCACAAACGGTCAGGGCAGGCGTATGCGAATGGCTCTTGACAATGCACCTATTCTTAGTAGAGTCCTCAGTATTAAATTATCAAAAGTTGACAAATTATGCTCTACTCAAAGTGTTACGTTATCCCTTTCCAGCCTGCCGTCTAACCTCACTACCACTTGGACCGTTTCCTCTAACATAACCATAGTCTCCAGCAACAACAATTCAGTCACGGTAAGAGCAAAATCCTCAAATGCTACGGGTAACGGCTGGGTCAAAGCCACATTAAGTAACGGAGTTGTCTTACAGGAGGATTTTAGCGTTGGTGCACCTGATATGATGGGATACAAGCTATATAATCATAGCTATAACGGTAATTATACCTATTTAAAACATAGAGTCTGGAATTATTTAAGCATCGTATATGACACCTCCGTTCCGGATTATTATACCACATACTCCAGTCCTTACCACTTAAAGTGGGAGGTAACTGCCGATCATAGCTTGATAAGGGCAAATCCAAATCGACTACCCAAAGCGGTCATCAGTCCACGACATCCAAATGAGCAGGGTATAGTTGTAGGTATTAGGGCAGAGAATGGATGCGGCTATTCATGGTGGAAATGGCAGGATTTTATTGTTAAGGAGATAGCAGGAGGAGTTGTAATTATAAATGAAGGTACTAC
This sequence comes from Ekhidna sp., assembly GCA_014323825.1. Classification (GTDB taxonomy): domain Bacteria; phylum Bacteroidota; class Bacteroidia; order Cytophagales; family Cyclobacteriaceae; genus Ekhidna. The sequence continues at coordinate 44,501 of JACONI010000105.1, forward strand.
TATGGAAGAAACAGAGGACGGGCAATAGATAACCATAACACAGCGATATAGTTGGTTTGCTGTTAAAACCGAAGGTTTGATACCAATGGGAGTTGGGGGTGAAAAAAGACCGGAAAGTATAAACTACCCATCTTTAGGACAGGTTTAAATTACAGAAATCAGGTTAATGCTAACTCATTATGAAAAAGCCTTGAGATTGAAAAGTGGAGAGCCTTAACCCCTTAAAAGTTTTTCTAGCTCTCTAACTGATTGATATTATTAAAAAATATCCAAACAAGGTTTACTACCCGATATTTTCTTCTGTATCCGGTATTTCCAACACCTCATTGAGGATTCAATCGTCTAATCACCTCTTCACTTAACTTTAAATAATTGTTCATGCTATTCTATTATGAAATTACGAAATATTTTTTGCTTTGTTGAGGATGAAGGTATTGTCCTGCTACTCCGGTGCTTACTGTTATGTGGAACCGGAGTTAATATTAGTGGCTATTCCAACAAAGGAGAATAATGATCTTAAATGAAAGGATTTTAACCTTCTGTTTTGACATGCTTTACTAATCTGTTGCAGAGATCGGAGATTTGTGAACTTATGTATTCGTCACCAGTCGCATTTAATACACTCTGGGAAAGGCCTCCAAGACAGTCAATATAAAAGTGTTTCATCTCATCCACAGGCATATCTTTTGACCAAAGATCAATGCGCATGGTATTTTTATTTTCATGGTCCCATAAGGAAAGGCTTACCGACTTAGTTTCTGTGAGACCGGGCTGATCTTTTTCATCAGCATCCCACATTATTTTCTCAGGTATATTCTCTTTATCTAATTCAACTATGAATTTGATTTCTGATTTTTTCATTGGATAAATGTTATTTTAAGGCAACAAAGCTTGTAGAGCATCCATTCCGGTTCCATCGGCATCAAAAGCAGTAGTATTACACCGCATGTCGGTGGCCTTCATATTAATATTTCCTACCCTATTATCCGGACCCGGATGAATACTCAAAAACTCAGGATTGAATGTCTCCTGATTCTTTATCAATTTAGCAAAAAATGAAGCGCCCCCATTGCAGGCATAATCGGTATCGGATAAATACTCCACGGAGAATTCATCCGCTTCGATCTCAGCATCCCGACTAAACTTCAAGGCACCTGCTCCCACTAGGCTGCCGGTGACTTTCCGTATAATTTCAGATTGTCCTCCATTCAATGCATCCTTTAAGACTGATATCCGGTATTGCCTTTGAAGTGCTTTAGAGACATGTCTCCGGTCAGAGTGAGCTATCTCGTGACTCATAACACCTGCAAGATCATCCTCCCGATCAAGAAAATATATGAGACCTGTGTAAACATAGATATATCCGCCCGGAGCGGTAAACGCATTCAAGGCTTGATCATGAATGATATGAAGTTCCCAGGCAAATTCATCTCTGTATGTTATTACACCTGAGCTAAGTATGTCATCAAGCATTCCATCCAAAACAGCATAAGCTTCGGCATGTTTTGTTCTATCCAGAATTGGAAACTGATCGGGGTTCGATTCAATTTCAGCAGCAACCTGCATACCCAATGCAACGTCATCATCTATAGAAAAAAGGAGTAAATCACTATTCTTATCACATGAACTGATCACTGCTATTGACAAAAGAGTAATTACCAATAAAGTCGGTCTAATGTATTTCACGAGAGTACTTTTTGTGCTTCCGATTTATCTCTTTCCAACCGGCTCTTCAGCTCTTCAATTGAATGGAACTTTATCTCTTTCCTTAATAACCTGATAAATTCAACTTTCAATTCCCTGTCATATATCTCTGCCTGAAAATTAAATAAATGTGCCTCTATTGTTCGCTGAGAACCCTTTAATGTGGGCTTGAAACCAATATTTAACATTCCTCCATACGCTTTATGTCCAAGTGAAGCCTTCACCGCATACACACCGTCTGCCGGAAGTAACTTACAGGATTCCTCAATTTGAATGTTTGCTGTCGGGAATCCTATTTTTCTTCCGTTTTTTTCTCCGTGCATTACTTTACCTTCAATGCTGTAATTTCTACCTAATAAGGATTTGGCAAAAGCAACATCCCCCTCTAAAAGTGCATTTCTGATTTTTGTTGAACTTATACCAATACTATCAATATCCTGTCTTGGAATTTCCCGAACTTCAAAACCATAATTCGATGCATTGGATCTAAGAAATTCAATATTGCCTTTTCGATGATTACCAAAGTGATGATCGTATCCGATAAATAGTTTTTTTGTATTTACTTTTCTCAGTAGGACTTCTTTGACGAACTCATCTGCCGATAAATATGAAAATTCAGGTGTAAATGCAATTTTTAAAATGTAATCCACTCCTAAAGATTCAATCAGTCTTATTTTTTCGTCAAATGTTGAAAGAAGTTTTAAATCAGTATCCTTTTTTAAGATAAACCTCGGGTGCGGCCAAAAAGTAATTAAAATGCTGCTTCCGTCATTTGCTTTAGCCTCTTTAACAAGCCTCCTCAGAATTGCCTGATGACCAATATGTACGCCGTCAAATGTACCAATCGTCACAACTGAATATCCGGATAAAGAAAAATCCTCCAGATGATCAATTACCTTCATAATGTTGGTCTATAAAGTCCTCTAATTCAAATGCATCGGATAAGTTATACTCGCCTACTTTAGTTCTTGTCAGCTTTTTTAAATATGCACCTACTCCTAACTTTTTTCCAAAGTCATTTGCTAATGTTCTGATATAAGTTCCTTTTGAGCAGGTGACTTTAAATCCAATCTCCGGCAGCTTTTCCGTTGAAATTGTAAAATCAGAGATAAGGACACTTCTCGTGTTGATTTTTACTTCTCTGTTGGCACGTGCTTTTTTGTAGGCTCTTTCTCCGTTTACTTTGATAGCGGAGTAGTCCGGGGGCACCTGTTGAATGTCTCCCGTCAGTGCATTTTTCACGTTTTCAAAATCTACCTTTTCCAAATGCTGCCATTCTGTCTGACTATTGAATACTGTTTCTAAATCGTATGAGGGGGTGGTTTTACCGATTTCCATAATGCCACAGTAAGTTTTATTCAAGTCCTGAAGTTCACTTAGTTTCTTGGTGAATTTTCCTGTTCCGATCAATAATAATCCGGTAGCTAACGGGTCCAGGGTTCCGGCATGTCCGATTTTTTTTACTTTAAGTGTATTTCTAAGTTTTTTCACTACATCAAAGGAAGTCCAGTTCAATGGTTTATTGATCAATAATAACCTTCCTTCTTCGTAACTATTACGCATTTCTATAGCGTTGATATGATCGCAATAAGGCCCACTGTTAAGCAATAAACAGCAAAATAAGTGAGCTTTCCTTTTCTTACAATTCGAATCATCCACCTACATGCTACAAACCCTGAGATAAACGAAGCGATGAATCCAACCAGCAGTGGTAAAAACTCAATTCTATGAATTGACGGATTTTCTGCATAGTCTTTAAGTTGGAGGATACTTGCTCCAATAATTGGAAGAAGAACCATCAAAAAGGAAAATCTTGCCGCTTTTGAACGCTCCACTCCCATTATGAGAGCCATAGAAATGGTAGCTCCGGATCGAGAAATTCCGGGCATCACGGCAAAAGCCTGAGCAACACCAATACCTAAAGCTGAAACCAAATTCACGGCGTTGGTTCCGTTTTTTTTATTATGAGCAAAAAAAAGGAACAGACTTGTAATGAGAAGCATGGAACCTACAAGCAGAAGATTCCCACTAAAAAAAGATTCTATCCGTTCTTCAAATAGAACTCCAATAATAAAGATAGGAACCATGGAGATCAAAATCAGTATAATAAATTTTGTGGATTCGTTCCATTGAAATTTTAAAGCATCCCGCAAAATAATTGAGATATCTTCTCTAAAAACTACTATTGTAGATAAAGCAGTTGCTAAATGAACAACCACGGCAAAAAGAAGGTTCTCATTAGCTTCAACATCCAAAAGAATAGCTCCAATCTCAAGATGTCCACTACTGCTTACCGGCAAAAATTCCGTAAGTCCCTGAATTAACCCTAAGATCAGTGATTCAATCCAAGTCATTCGGATTTAGATTCTTTCTCTGACTTGTAGAATAGTGCTACAAATTGGATGAGAAATCCCAGCATCACAGTGACAGGGCCTACCGTTAATCCCATGCTGCCAAAACCATAAGGCTCATTGTCCATTGTCATAAAAATAAATCCAATAATCAGAACAATAACACCCGTAATCATGACTATATAGTTCATTTTACCAAAAGCCAATTTTCTTTTTTCAGACATAAATCAATAAAGTTCGTCCAATGACATTTTTAAATATTTATTAATAGCTCTTAAAGAACTTAAGTACCCAACAGTAATTCCGGCAAAAAGGATTATAGTGTACAAAATCAAAAAGCCTTTTATTTCCTGCAACTCCTCAAGTCCGTCAATTGATGAATTCATATATTGGGTAAATCCATAAATAACTCCACAAGCAAGAAGACCGGCAATGAGTCCATAGGTTAGCGAACGCATTAGAAACGGACGTTGAATGAATTTTGAAGTAGCTCCAACTAACTGCATACTTCTAATAAGAAATCTTTGAGAAAATAAAGCCAGTTTGATGGTGTTATTAATCAACATTATAACCACCAAAATTGCAAATACAGCAACCCCAAGCAGAAAAATACCAATTTTTGCTACATTTTGATTGATACTTTCAATCAAACTTTCCTCATACGAAACCTCAAAAACACCTCTCAGGGTTTCAATTTCAGATTTAATTTGAGAAAGACTATCCAAAGCATGATATCCTTCATATACTTTAACAGATAAAAGGTCTCTTAGGGGATTGTCTCCCAGAAAAGCCTTAAAATCCTCACCTGTAGCCTCAATAAACTCAAGGGCTGCCTTTTCTTTAGTAATTAATTCAACCTGAGGTTTATTGTCTTTAATTAGGGTATAAGGTCTGGAAGAAATAGATGTTCTTATCCTATTTATATCGGACTGAGAAAGGTTTTTATTCAAATAAACCTGAATCTCAATATTTTCCCGGATTTGGCTGCCAAGTTTTGAACTGTGAAGAAGCATCCAACCAAAGAGACCTAGTACACACAAAGCGATAGTAATACTGAAGACTACACTAAAGAATGGATAACTTCCAAGTTTTCTTTTTTTTCGTACCTTCTTTTCCTCCATCAGGCACGAAGTTAGATAAAAAGCTGATATAAACTAAACCTATTTGCTCTTTCGAAGTAGTTTGAGTTCTTCAATTATTTTCCGGTCGGTAACTTCCGGCAAGGCACTGAGCTTGTAAGTGGTTTCAACTTTGTAGTATTTATTAAGGTATTTGACGTAGATGCGTCTACCACTTGCACTATTGATTTCAAGAATCTCATATAGATCCCTGTCAAAGTCACCACTTAAGAATAGCTTACCATCATAGTATTTGTATTTAATGTCCAGATCTCCGTTAATTTCAGTATATACATCAACAGGCCCCGTGATTGATTCTCTTAACTCATCACCGGGTAATTCATCAAGTGGAGATGTCTGCATAGCCTCCTCATCCTGCATATTTGTTGCATCAGGAGCTTCAAATGATGGAATAAAACCTTCTTTTTCTTCCTCCGGAATCATCTCATCTGTTACAAGTTTTTCAACTTTTTGATTCGCTTTTGTGATTTCAGATGCTATTTTTAATGGTAAAACCTCTTTATCGGGGATTTGTGCAGGTGTAACATTCCAATCAAAAATGATTGGTTCCGGTGCATCTACGATCACATCCGCAGGAGACGTTTCTTCGCCGGAATCTTTATAAAAATAAACTCCTACACCTATAATGACAGCTACGGATACAGCTAAAAACGACTTCACCAACACAGGCCAGCTTCCGGGTTCTATCCATGTTGGTGTCAAATTAACAGCATCAAGTCTGGATTTCAATTGACTCTTTCTATAGCTTTTCAATCCATCAACAATTTCCTTTTGAAAATTACTTTCAGAAAGTAATGCCGGGTTTTTCGCTAACTCCTGTTCAAAAGAACTAGCTTCATCAGCTGTCATTTTCCCTGCGTGATAGTTATCAATCTTTTTTTGGAGACGGTAATTCATTCAATCAAAAAAATCTTCGGTTGTATATCTTGATTTTATTAAACTGTCTAATTTTTTCTTACACTTATATTTTTTTGTCTTGGCTGTATCTGTATTGGCAAACTTCATCTTCTTCGCAATTTCCTGCATACTCATTCCGTCAAAATAATAATATGTCAATACCTTTTTACAAACATCTCCTAACTCCTCTATGCATTCTACTACTATTTTTAATCGCTCCTTAGAATCATGCTGCTGAAAATACTCTCCATCTACTTCCTCTGAACTCAACCTGCTTTTCCGATCAAGTTCCTTTCTCCATTGATTCAGACAGACACTGTAGAGATATGTACTAATCTTTGAAGTTAAGACCAAATTTCCTCTGACAACTTTCTGCCAGAATACTAAGAGTGCTTCTTGATACACATCTTTTGCTTCTTCTTCAGTGCCATTGTTGGACAGAACAATTCTCGTCATCATCCGGTAGTACTTTTTGTACAGATAATCAAGAGCCTGTTCATCACCGCGACTGATTCGATTTAGAATCTCACTATCCTTCACTCACCAGTATCTCTTGATTAGTACGCATAACTCAAACAAAGTAACCTCAAGTTTCTAAATAACAGGAAACTACCATCCGTAATTTACTTAATTATGGTAAATTAAAAATTTGATTATCTCCAATAACAAATACTCTGTCATCTTTATTTGGCTTGATTTTCTTAATCCCTGTAAACTGACCAAATGCCGGAAGAAGTGCGTAATGCTCAGAAAACACGAAACAGGGAAAAGTCATACCCATGCGCATTCTACCTCTAACAGTAACTCCCGGGTGGACATGGCCGGATATGTTATAATGCAAATCCTCTTCCTGAACATGCGTAAATGAAAACGGGTACAAAACCATCTTTTTAGTCACGTTCAATGCTCTCGGATACTCAGTAAGAATATCATGGTTTCCTGCAATGAGGATATACTCAACCTCATCGTATGTATGTATAAAATCTAAAAAGTCTTCCCATTCAGTATTTTGATAGCTATGAAATAAATCCCCCAGAAAAAAGACGCTTTCGGCATCAGTTTCTTTAATCAATAATTCAAGGTTTTGAAGGTCATGTAAATGTACCTTTTTAGAGACTGCAATTCCATGCTTCCTAAAATGTCCTGCTTTTCCCAAGTGTAAATCAGAAACGATTAAAATCTTATTCGTTGGCCAAAAAACAGCACGCAGAGAAAGTAATATTAATTCTTCCCCTTTTATTGATAGAGAAAATTTATTCAACCTCTGTGTACGGAATCCAGGCTTGTGTTCGATAAAAAAACATGATATAACCTCTTACCATTAATTTACCATTCTCAACCCACATTTTTCCTTCATAGATTTTACCACTCTCAGGGTTAAGTATAGTGCCCTCATTAAATTCATCATTTCTCTTGTCATACTTCATCCCTGAAATAATATTCATTCCGACAACCAGCTGATTTTTTAAGTCTCCCTGGCATCTGGTGCAGCGTGTACCGGGGTCTCTGTAAATCATCTTCACAACTTCTCCGTAATACTTTCCATCTTTTTCATAAATCTCAACAACAGATTTTCTGACACCTGTTTTATCATCTACGGTAATCCACTTACCTAAAGCCTCAGATTGACCTAAAACGGAATAAGAAAAAAATAAAAATAGAATTAAAATAATACTTTTCACGGTAGTAATTTTTAGTTAAAATTTACATGGTAGTCCCAATCTTACTAAATCAAAGACTATGCCATTGGATTTAATCAGTGAATAGAGGCCGAATTTAAAGTTCAATAAGAGAACAATAAATACTCAAGAACCTTTAAGATTACCCTCTTCACAAAGCTTACAATCGCATACGATTTTGTTTTCCGAACCTAAAATTTCATCTTTTTTAAACTCATCGTCTCTTTTGTCATACTTCAATTGCATTGAACTAAACAAAAAAATCCAACAACAAAAATAAGATTCAAAATATTCTTTTTATAATTAAATAGTTAAAAAAATAAAATTTAATCAAATGTTCGTTCAAGTTCCCTCTGCATTTTTAAGATTCTATCTGTTACTTCCTCCGTGCTTAGTTTTTGCCTCCGAACAATATTCACCAAAATTGGGAAGGCAAAAGGAGTAGGTTTTTGAACTTCTTTTAAGACGATCTTTTGTTTATTGATTCTCCTTATTGCCTCTATAAAACGGCTTTGATCGAGTTGAAGATTCATGACCTCATCAATGGATTGCTTTATTAGGAGGTTATTCTTATCGTAGGTATTAAATACTTTGTACAGAACTCCGGATGAAGCCTGGAGATGTTTCGCCCGAATGGCTTTTCCAGGATACCCTGGGAAAATCAAACCGGCAATAGTGGCTACATCACGAAATGTTCGTTGAGCCATCTCGGTCATGTTAATGGATTTATTCAAGTCCTCGAATAAATCCTTTTCAGAGAATAGATCTAGCTTCAGTGCTTCCCTAATCGCTACTTTCCGATCAGAGAGCAGTTCAAATCCATAATCGTTCATAGAGATGGAAAAAGTGATTTTCTGATTCCTGCTCAGTCGGTAAGCGATCAGTCCACCAAGCACTTCGTGTACGAACATCCCCTCAAATGTGAAAAAGAAAAGGTGATGTCCATAATCGGTTTCACATTTTTCTATAAGTAGTGTATCTGTCCCCGGAACGATTGACATCTTTGCCTGAAGGTCGAGGATTGGCTTTATTTTCCGAAGTTCTTCAGACTCAAACCTGCCTTCCACTGAAGCCTGAAGCTTCATTCTGATTTGATCGGACAGCAAAGACGAAAGGGGTAATCTACCACCACCCCATGCCGGTGTCTTCCCGGATTTTTTCTTTGATTTTTTAACCAATACAGACATATCCCTGATCATCATAAACTCTAAACTCTGACCCGCAAACCAAAACGTCTCTCCCGGGTTAAGTTTGGAAACAAAACTTTCTTCCACAGTTCCTAAATAACCACCGGAGATAAAGCGCACATTCATAGCGGGATCACCAACGATAGTTCCTATTGACAACTTATGACGAAGTGCTGCTTTTTTGCTGACTATTTTATAAATCCCATCGTCGTTATAGACCCTGGCATATTCATCGTACTCACTCAGCGTACTTCCACCTGTGGTAATAAATTCGAGTGCCCAGTGCCATTCTTCATCTGTAATCTTCCGAAAGCAGTGAGTTTCTTTAACTTCCCTGAGTATTTCAGTTGGTCTAAAGCCACCTGAAACAGCAAGTGTTGTCAAGTATTGAACCAGTACATCCATGCACTTTTCAAGTGGTTTTCTTTGCTCGAATTTTTCCTCATTAATTGAATCCCGAAGTGCAGCCCCTTCTATCAATTCCAGTGAGTGGGTAGGAACGAAGTAGATTCTACTCACTTCTCCCGGACCATGACCACTTCTTCCTGCTCGCTGCCGGAAGCGGGAAACTCCTTTGGGACCGCCAATCTGAATAACGGTATCAACCGGACGAAAATCTACCCCTAAATCCAAGCTGGAAGTACAAACCACAAGTTTTAACTTACCTTCATGCAAGGCATCTTCCACCCACATTCTGATATTTTGATCCATAGATCCGTGGTGCATCGCCATGATTCCCGCTAAATCGGGAGCTCTGTCCAAAATGGCTTGATACCAAAGTTCGGTTTGAGATCGGGTATTGGTAAAAAGTAAGGTTGTATTACTTCCCCTGATGACGGGTAATACTTTATCCAGCAGCTTAGTTCCTAAATAACCGGACCACGGAAATCGCTCCACTTCGTCCGGAAGGATGGATTCTACAACTATTTTCTTATCAAGATCCGCTTTGATCGTGACTGCTGACCTATTCAAATCTTCACCCAACAAAACTCTTTTTGCCTGAGGCAGATTTCCAACTGTCGCTGAGATGCCCCATACTTTAAGTTTATGAGCAGTTAGCTTTTTAATCCTGGAAAGTGCCAATTCCACAGCCACTCCTCTTTTGGTTCCAATTAACTCATGCCACTCATCAACGATCACGGCACGGATATTTTTAAAATAATTTGGATAATCGCTTTGGCTCAAGAGAATATGAATGCTCTCCGGAGTAATCACCAATGCCTGAGGGGCAGACCTCTTTTGCTTTTGACGTTCATTTGTAGAAGTATCTCCTGTTCGAAGACCAATTTTCCATTGAAGGCCCAGATCATCACAAAAAGATTGCATCGCTGCCCGAATATCTTTAGCCAGGGCTCTCAACGGTGTTACCCACAAAATTTGAACTTCTGACTTCACATCACCGAAATCGTGCTCTTTTAAAAATTCCAATGCCGCCGGAATCCATAATGCGTAAGTCTTCCCTGACCCTGTAGGTGCATTAAGCAGCCCATTTTTACCGTCAAGATATGCCTGCCAAGTTCTCATTTGAAAATCGAAAAGCTGCCAGCCTTTTGAATATACCCACTTTTCACCGATCGATATAATCTCTTCAACAGAACGCATCGTATAAGAAAACCCCGATCATTGGCTAACGTTTCAATTTATTTGACGTGAGCTCGGTGTAATTATCTTCTTCCAAGAGGTAATATTAGTTGGTTAGTATCACAAAAATTCATTTTGAGAGAGGGCTTCTACGATGCTATTGTGGTCATTTAAACCTCCAAGGTTTTGGAAACCTTGGAGGTTTTTGTGGTGCTGTCGTTTCATTGGTTAAACCTTGAAGGTTTCTATGCTTATACTATTCGACAAAAAAAGCCCTCACCTTCCTGCAAGGGCTTTATGACAGAGGTTTCAGGAAGTTTGAAACTTTCCAAAAGTTAATGATTCGCCAAAGTGAAGAGGACTTTTACGCTTTGCTATCGTGGTCATTTAAACCTCCAAGGTTTTGGAAACCTTGGAGGTTTTTGTGGTGCTGTCGTTTCATTGGTTAAACCTTGAAGGTTTCTATGTTTATGCTATTCAACAAAAAAAGCCCTCACACTTCCTGCAAGGGCTTTATGACAGCGGTTTCGGGAAGTTTGAAACTTTCCAAAAGTGAATGATTCGCCAAAGTGGAGAGGGCTTTTACGCTTTGCTATCGTGGTCATTTAAACCTCCAAGGTTTCCAAAACCTTGGAGGTTTTTGTGGTGCTGTCGTTTCATTGGTTAAACCTTTGA
>JACONI010000106.1 GCA_014323825.1 Ekhidna sp.
GTAAATGATAACGCGCCTACTATTGCCGATCAAACCTTTTCCGTAGCCGAAGATGCGGGGAACGGAACCGCAGTCGGAACCGTGCAGGCTGACGATGCGGACATGGACAACCTCATGTTTTCCATCACCGCGGGAAATACAGGCAATGTGTTTGCCATAAGTGAAGGCACAGGGGCTATTACGACAGCAGGGGCGCTGGACTTTGAGAATACGATGAGCTATACCCTTAAAGTAAGCGTCTCGGACGGAGCGTTGTCAGATGAGGCCGATATAACCGTCAGTGTGACCAATGAAAATGATAATGCGCCTACTATTGCCGATCAGACCTTTTCCGTAGCTGAAGATGCGGAAAACAGAACGGAAGTCGGAACCGTGCTGGCTGACGATGCGGACATGGACAACCTCATGTTTTCCATCACTCAGGGAAATACAGGCGATGCTTTCGATATAAATCGAACTACCGGAGTCATTACAACGACAGGAACTCTTGACTTTGAGAATACTCCGACTTATACCCTTACGGTAAAAGTATCTGACGGGAAGCTGTCAGGTACGGCTAACATAACTATCAATGTGGTAGATTTTAAGGTCAGTAGCACAAATAATACAATAAATATACCGGGCTATGCAAATGTATATACAGTAGATGTAGAGTCGACGCTTACGAACTGGACGATTACCTCGTCTAATAATGTCATTATTCCTGATGCCGAAATACAAAAATTGGGCGATACGCGCTTTTTGATGGTGGTGGGGGGATATAATGGAATCCTTGCTGGCACTGATCGCAATATTATGCTGACAGTTTCAGGCACAGGAGGCGGTAGCGACTTGGTGATTACTGTCAATCAAACAAAAAGTACAGTAGCAACACGTAATATTGCAGACTTAACTTTAATACCCGTTCGCCCAGGATCAGGAATACGTAAACATTCCTCTTTTGATTCTGATGAACATGTCTGGGCCATAACGATGTTTGAAGTTAATGGTATGGCACATCCCTTTACTTTTTCTGTAAGTCCTCCTGAAAGTATTCGTCTGCGGGATAATAATCCGGTGGAGGACGGTGATACTGTCTACTTCCATCTGATGCCGCCAAGCGGAAGCCGTAACACGTATGCTATAGTTACTGCGACAAGTGACAACGATGACACGCACAAAATACAACTCGTCATTATCCTTCGGCCGCCAGGAGGAGGATAAAAAGGCGCACAGAAAAGCAAAAGAGAAACCTTGAAGGTTTAACCAACGAAACGACAGCGCCACAAAAAAACCTCCAAGGTTTTGGAAACCTTGGAGGTTTAAATGACCACGATAACAAAGCGTAAAAGTCCTCTCCGCTTTGGCGAATGATTAACTTTTGGGAAGTTTGAAACTTTCCAAAAGTTGCTTGGCAGGGTGCTGCTCTTTTTCATCGCTTTTACCATTTTACATCTGAATTATGGGCATATTTAAGATTTCATACTTTATAATACACCTCCAAAGCGAATAATGTTATTGAGAAAGAATATGATAGGATTGTAAGATCCAACGGATCAATTCGTTATTCAATAATGAATAAGTAAGTGCTTGAAAGGGTATTTTATATTTTTGCAGAGTTAAATTTTATTCTATGACTTTAGAACTTTAATGTTTTAAATACAGTTCAAATAAAGGATGAATTTTAGAAACATCTATTGCGGTCAATTTGATAGCGAATTATTTTTGCCGATTATTAAAAGTGCATCCGTTAATTTAAACAGAAAAAAGAAAATATATGCGACAGTTAAAGATTACCCAGTCAATAACTAACAGAAGAGAAAGCCACACTCTGGAGAAATATTTTACTGAGGTAAGTAATGTGCCGATGATTACTCCCGATGAAGAAGTAACATTAGCAAAACGAATTAAAGAAGGGGATGATCTTGCATTAGAGAAGCTGGTAAAGGCAAACCTTAGATTCGTGGTATCTGTGGCCAAGCAGTACCAAAACAGAAGTTTACCGCTTAATGACCTGATCAACGAAGGAAATCTTGGGTTGATCAAAGCCGCCAAAAAGTTTGATGAGACCAAAGGTTTTAAGTTTATTTCTTATGCCGTATGGTGGATTCGTCAATCCATCATGCAGGCATTGGCCGAACAATCAAGAATCGTGAGGCTTCCAATGAACAAGTCAGGTGCTATCAACCAGATCAGAAGAGCCTATGCCGAGCTAGAGCAGCGATATGAGCGAGAGCCGACAGAAGAGGAACTGGCAGATATCCTGGAGATGAAGCCAAGTGAAGTAAGAAACACGCTTGGAGCTGAAGTAAAGCAAATGTCAATGGATGCCCCTTTCGGCGAAGATGAAAGTGGTTCATTGCTCGACGTTCTGGAGAACGTTATGACAGGTCCTACTGACGGTGACCTCGCATTCAATGATTCTCTGAAAGTAGAAACCATGAGAGCACTTTCTACTTTGACCGTAAGGGAAAGAGAAGTTATCGTGATGAGTTTTGGTATTGGATATGAAAATCCTTACACATTGGAGGAGATTGGCAATGCATTGGGCCTCACTCGTGAAAGAGTAAGACAGATTAGGGAGAAGGTTCTTCAAAAACTCAGAGAGCCTAGCAAAAACAGAAGGCTCAAAGAGTTTTGTGCGAACGATAATAAGTAGAATAGTGGAAGCAGCATTTAACATGAACGTCCTCTGAAAGAGAAGTAGAGTATTAATAATTAAACTTTTATTATGATGATAAGGTCATTTTTACTCACTTTATTGATTTTAGTAATCAGTTTTTCTTGTGAAGAGCAAGAGAATACAGTTGAATCAGGGGTGAACTTTGAAGAAGCCTCGACCTTTTTATCTGATATGTTCACTCAAACAATTCGACATTCAATTAATAATGCGAAGTTTGAGGTCAACAAAGGCCAACTGAAACTCACAAATTCTGATATAACTGGAAATTATCTTCAAGAAAATTATTTTCCTGAGTTAAAAACCCTAGAGTTGTCCTCTAACTTCCAGTTCAATGCTCGGTCTGCCGAGGATGAAGATTATTTTTCAGAAGATCAACAGTCTTTCATTAGCGATTTAGATTATGCCATGAATAATGTTGAGTCTGTAGAAGAGTTTTACTCGTCAATTGAAGAATATCGCAATAGAGCCATTTCGGATCCTGTTTTATCTGATAATCAGAAATTTGAAATGTTGGCTGTGGTTGAATCCAGCTATGCTTTGCATGAATATTTAATTGCAGGGGGCATTTCAGAAATCAAAGAAGTTCTTCCAGAATTTAATCTTTCCAATGACAGAAGTGCCAGAGTAAATCAGGAACGACCAAAATATGAAGTTCTGAAATGTGATGACAAAGAAAATGCAGATTGTCTTAAGGGGAGTGGCTGCTCGGTAAATTGGAGAAGCGTGTGGGGAAGTGCCGTGATTGGCTTTTTTGCAAATGGAACCAGAGGAGCTATAGCAGGATGCGCAGGAGGAACAGTTGTATTACCTCTAATAGGAACCGCCGGAGGATGTGTAGGTGGCGCAGTTTTTGGAGCCGCTGGTGGATATGTTGTAGGAGCTCTCACTGGAATTGCAACAGAACTGTTAACGAGTTGTGGAAGATAAATTATGAAAAAATTACTCAATCTTGTGTTTATCATTCTTGGTAGTTTTGCATTTATGTACTTTACATCTTGGGGAAGTCTAAATCCAACAAGTTTTGGATTTTATTGGTCAATTGTCTCCTCGATTATCATTATGTTATCAGTCGACTGGTCCACAAATAAATTTCTAACTAAAACTGCTGGACATCTAGAGAAAACAATTGATATCCCTTTGGATAAAGATGAAGAGTTAAATTGGATTACCAGAGCAAATCATTTCAAAAGATGGGAAGGGGTTGGAGGTAAGTTATTCCTTACAGACAGAAGATTAGTTTTTAAATCTCATAAGTTTAATATTCAGAATCATGAGCAGATATTTAACTTAAATAAAATTACGAAAATTACTGCTTCAAACAGAAATAGATTGAGCTTCGAATATGAAGGTCAAATTGAAAAATTCATTGTAAGTAATCCAGATAAATGGTCGAAGCTTCTTACAAATGTTTAAACATCCAAAAAAGTAAATAAGAATGAATATGCCTATTGATACCTTGTGGAATATAAGTTGTAGAATTAGAGCTATTGCGGTTGAATTAATAGCTAGTTGTACTCGTTAAGTTGCCAACATGAAAAATATCTTCCTTGATAAGAATTATATTATTCTGTCATTGATAATGGGACTTAGCATTTTTGTTATATCTTATTTCTTTAATTTGTATGAAAAAAAAATTCATTCACTTTTATTAAATGCTTTTTTTTTTACTACGCTTTCTCATTTTTCATTGCCTTATATTCTAAAATATGGTGGAGATAGATTAGCATCAACAGTAGTTTACCAACCTGAAGATGAAAATCTAATTTTTGATAGTGGATCAACACATTTTAAAAGATGGGAAAATGTTGGAGGTAAACTATTTTTAACAGATAGAAGATTAATTTTTAAATCTCATAAGCTCAATATTCAAAATCATGAGCAGATATTTAACTTAAATAAAATTACGAAAATTACTGCTTCAAACAGAAATAGATTGAGCTTCGAATATGAAGGTCAAATTGAAAAATTCATTGTAAGTAATCCAGATAAATGGTCAAAGCTTCTTACAAATGTTTAAACATCCAAAACAGTAAATAAAAATAAATATGTTTATTGAGCCTTGTGGAAGATAAGTTATAGTTGATGTGGTCATATTTTAAGGTTAGATATGTATTATTATCATTATTAACCAAGGTCTTTTTCTGCCTGAATGTCAATAAAAGACCAGCTATCATATTCTTTTGGAAGGAAAGACCAGGAACCAAATAAGCGATTAGCTCGGGAGATAGTTGAGCAGAATGATCAGAAGAAGATAAAAGAGCTAATTTCTGTTTTTGATTCAAGGCCTCACGTAGAAATTCAGAGGGACTGTTCGATAACCCTTGCCTAGATAGCAGAAAGTAAACCTGAAATGTTAGCTTCGTATGTAGGTTACTCTCCGGACAAATTAAATGATCCAATTAATCGTGTGATATGGGACAGTGTGATGAGCCTGTAAAACCTTAAAAATGAACAAGTCACTGTCGTAATCAACTTCCCTCTAAAGCAAATAGGTACTTTTATGAGCGAATGTCCGGTAATGGGAGCTTACAATGAAAAAGGGCAGGCGGTACTCCTGAAACCACAGAGGGAAACGATGAATGGTTCAAAAGTTGGTTAATCCCTGAATTGCGTTTTCTTTGCAGCATTATTAAAATTCAGACGATAAACTTATGCCTCAACTTCATCTTGTTTCGTGGAATGTAAATGGCATCCGTGCCATTGTAAAAAAAGATTTTATTAAAGATATAAAAGAGATGAATCCTGATATTCTTTGTCTTCAAGAGACTAAAGGTCAGCCCGAGGATGTAAAAACTGCTTTGCAGGTGCTGCTGTCCGATTATCAGGTAGCAGTGAACTCCTCCAAAGCAAGAAAGGGATATTCCGGTACTGCCATCCTGTCGAAAGAGAAGCCGCTGAAAATCTCTTATAATATAGGGATTGATGAACATGACCGGGAGGGCCGGGTTATTGCTGTAGAGTTTGAAAGTTTCTTTGTAGTGACGGTTTATACGCCGAACTCGGGAGAAGGAATGAAACGATTGGATTACCGTGAGACCTGGGACCAGGCATTTAGAGTGTACATCCTAAGTCTGGAGGAGAAAAAACCGGTAATTATCTGTGGGGATTTGAACGTGGCTCATAGAGAGATTGATATCGCCAGATCCAAAGAAAATTACAACAAAACTTCAGGGTACACTCAGGTAGAAATAGACGGTCTGGAAGCTCTGCTTAATGCAGGCTACATTGATACCTTTAGATCACAATTTCCTGAAGAGATAAAGTACTCCTGGTGGAATTACAAATATCGGGCGAGAGATCGAAACGTAGGATGGAGGATCGATTATTTTTTAGCCAGTGAAAAACTTAAAGATCAACTTCAGGAAGCTTTGATTTACAATGAATATTTAGGATCTGACCATTGTCCGGTTGGATTAAAACTTAACATTTAATCCCATGAAAGTAAAACAAGTTCCTCTCAACGATTTGCATGAGCAGCTAGGTGCAAAAATGATCCCTTTTGCAGGTTTTAATATGCCGGTAAGATATTCTTCAGACCGAGAGGAACATCTCACAGTCAGAAAAAAAGTTGGTGTATTTGATGTTTCTCACATGGGAGAATTTATGATTAGAGGACCGCACGCTTTAGACTTGATACAATGGATATCCAGCAATGATGCTTTGGCCCTGGTAAATGGTCAAGCGCAGTATGCCTGCCTCCCAAATGAAAAAGGAGGTATTGTTGATGACCTGCTTATTTATCGCTTCCTTGAGGATAGATACATGCTTGTGGTGAATGCATCCAACATTGAGAAGGATTGGAACTGGATAAAAAGTCAGAACAAATGGGATGCACAGATGGAAGATGTTTCGGATCAGTTAGTGCTTCTTGCTGTTCAAGGACCAAAAGCGATTGAGACACTACAAAAACTTACTGAGGTTGATTTGTCCGGTATCAAGTTCTATCATTTCAAAAATGGAGTTCTTGCAGGTGTGGAGATGGTGATTTCTGCAACAGGGTACACCGGCTCCGGAGGATTTGAACTTTATATCACAAAAGAAGACGCTCCGGATGTTTGGAATAAAATATTTGATGCCGGAGAAGAGTTTGGCATCAAACCTATTGGGCTTGGCAGTAGAGATACACTAAGACTGGAAAAAGGATATTGCCTCTATGGAAATGATATAACCGACACTACCTCCCCTATTGAAGCAGGACTTGGATGGGTCACTAAATTCACCAAGGATTTTGTAAATGCTGAAGGATTAAAAAGCCAGAAAGAGCAGGGAGTTAAGAGGAAACTTGTTGGCTTTGAGATGGTGGATAAAGGAATTCCCAGACAGGGCTACGATTTGGTAAATGAAGGTGGTGACAAGATTGGTGAGGTGACTTCAGGAACCATGGCTCCTTCCTTAAATAAAGGTATCGGTATGGGGTATGTCACAAAAGATTATAGTCTCTCTAAGAGTGAAATATTTGTACAGGTAAGAGGTAAAAATCTCAAGGCACAAGTAGTAAAACTTCCATTCTTGAAATGAAAACCATAGAAGTTTGCTTAACTCCTGAGCTAATTCATCAACATAACCTTGAAGGGAGGGTCGTAGTAGTAGTTGATATTTTCAGAGCTACTTCCTGCATCGTCACTGGATTGGCCGGTGGTGTTAAATCCATTCGCCCCGTCAGAGAAATTGAAGAGACTAAAGCACTTGGTCAGGAGGGTTACATTATGGCCGGAGAAAGAGGAGGAGAAAAAGTAGATGGTTTTGATATAGGGAACTCGCCCTTTGAATATCAGGATGAAGCTATCAAAGGAAAGAGAGTTGCTATTTCTACTACAAACGGCTCTCAGGCAATTTTGAAATCAGATGGAGCAAGTCAAATTCTGATTGGTGCATTTCTCAATTTGGAATCCCTTGTAGAATATTTAGTCCAACTACCACAAAGTGTGGTGATTCATTGTGCCGGATGGAAGGGGACACCAAATTTAGAAGACACCTTGTTTGCCGGTGCGTTGATTGATGAAGTGATGGAAGAACTTATGCCTTTGGGTGACTCAGCACTTATTGCGCATTGGTTATATGTTTCTGCTCATGAAAATTTGTTAGGAGTCGCTTTGGACTCCAGCCACGCTAAACGATTGAAAGATTTTGGCATCAAAGAAGATCTGGAGTTTTGTATGGAGAATAGCAAATACCAGGTAGTCCCTAAGCTGGTAGGGAAAGAGTTGGTAATTTAGTAGAATTAAATTCGGTAAAAATCAAATCATACAGGCTTTACAGAAGATTTTATAAAGTTAGTATGATCGTAGATCTGATTACGTATCAGGAATTGTATGCTTTGAAAAACAATTTGTACCTCTCTCTATAAAAAAGCCGGTTAGATGAGATTAGAGATTGAATGATAAAACCGTTGGAATTAAGATAGATCAGGAAAGCGAATTACCTGACTTCTTTCTAAACTGATAAAATTGGTTCAGTGTAACAGCATGCGGTAAAGTAATCAGTGAGATCATTATAAAAAATATTGAGATCAAAGCTTCCATATCAGATGGTCTGATCAAGCCAATAATAATTGCTATTCCAAAAATTGCAATTAGTGCAAATACTGAGAGGTCTGCGATAAACTTTTTAATTGTATAGTTCTTATTTCGTTCGGATAACCAGGAGAACTGATGTCTAAATGCATTCAGTGAATGAAAAAGAACAAAATAAATAGTAAAAGCAATTACAAAATCTAAAAGTAAATGCAATGCTGTGTTTACAACCACAAATCCAATAAGACCAACTAAATCAGCCTTGGCTATTTGTTTTTTAACGAATAAATAAACTAAATGACAGATGGCCAGCAAATAAATTATTAGTACAATACAAATGGATACTTCTAAAGGGATATTCGAAAAAGAGTATCCGGTTACGATATGTAAATAATCACTTACCTCATCAAGTGAAAAAAGCAATGGTGATATCAAAATTAAAGACCCCCACAAGATGAAGAAAGCTGGCTTATTCTTTTCAACCTTCAAGTTTTTATCTTCTAAAAACTCCTGACCAAAATGATATGCCGAAAGTAATATAAAGATGAGCAGTGCCTTAGCAGGGTCAATAATCCACCAAATAATATAACCCGTAGCAGTTAGTAAGTAAGTGATTATATATTGAAACAGATTTTTATTTCTTGATATTGACTGATGAATCTTATGGTCAATTGCCCCATGTGGAATTCCAAGTAACAGGATTAAGAACAAACACAAAAAACCGGAATAAGTTTTGGAAAAATTCTCAAAGAAATAAAATATTATTCCGAATGACAAAACTCCTGTAAATTGTAATTTACGAAACATTGTTTAAAATTAAAGGGGGCAAGAGCCCCCTTTCCAAATTGTTAAATTATGCAGTCGCTACCTTAGAGGTTTTACCACTAACAGCCAGACTGTAAATGACAAGACCAAATCCAATTTTATTTATTGCATCTCCTATATTATAAATAATATCCATAGATTCAATAGCTAAGACACCGCTCAACAGTCCATCTGTCTCAATAGCCATATATCCAATAGGATAAATAGCCCATCCCACAAGAATAAACCAAGCCAGCGTATTGAAAGCTTTTTGGAGTGCCGGATCATTGGAATTTTTAGAAAGCTGTTTTGCAGATCCAAACCATACCTCATAAAAAATTCCTAAATAACCAATAGTAGAGAGTGCTCCCCATACTGCACTACTACCTCTGAAAACTGTCTCACCTAAGTAACCGGCTACAAGCATCCAAAGAGAATAAGCAATCATCTTCCATAAAAGCCCCATTTTCGCACCAAAAGCCTTTAAAATAAGGTAGAATTCAACGCACATCAGCGGAACCGTCAAAATCCAGTCAATGTAACGAAACTCCGTTGGAGAAGTCCCATTTTCTACCCAAAAATCTCGCATATAGTAATAATGTACTGCTGCGATAAAAGTGATAAGACCTGACACTAGTAGTGAGGTTTTCCATTTTCCTTCAACATTCCTCATCTCTAAGAAGAAGAATACCGTAGCGGCAAGCATTGCCATACTCCCGATGAAAAATGTGAATCCCACATAGTCACCGGACTGAAGGGTTGCAATTAATGTTGTTTTCATATTTACTAAATATTTTATTAAATGACTATATAACTTTTGGTTTTTTCTTTTGTTTAGTAATTGTTTGAAAAAAGTTAAACAAAATTTTGCAGCTTATATTTAGTCCCGTAGCCGCTAATATCAATTCGAGCCGGATTCAGCATAATGATGAGCAATTTTCTGCTTTATTGACCGTTTAGGGGTCATTTTTGACCTCCGATCGGTTATTGCGGCGCACTCGGCAGTTATTTTTGTTTAACCCTTCAAGGTTTAAATAACGACCGGGTAAATTAACTTCTGGAAAGTTTCAAACTTTCCAAAAGTTCCAATGCCAAAGTATCTTTTTGACTTTGCCGCTGACAGGTGAATTTGCAAATTACACCTCGTTGGGAAGATACTGTCATCCTATCCATCCTTTAATCCCGGTACTGACTTTCTATCGCTTCACAAACTTCAGCAGATGCCCGTCCGGCAGTTGGATCAGGTACAGGCCGCTGTGCAGAGAGACTGCATCTACCTTTACGTTTGTGGTGCTTTCCAGCACTAATTCCCCGCCCACGCTCAGTATGCGGATAGGGCTTTTCACGGGAGACTGCACCTCCACGTAACGACCCGAAGGATTGGGGAAGACTACTGCTTCCGATGCATCATCCGCTGCACTTAGCACACAGGGAGTAATCGTTACCGCCTGCGTTTGTTCGGCTGTATTGCCTGCCTCATCGGTGAAGGTCCACGTGATGGTGATGTCAGAGGTGATGGGGAAATCGGTGATATTGTGCGAGCCCATGATGGAACCATCGCAATTGTCCGTAGCGGTGGG
>JACONI010000107.1 GCA_014323825.1 Ekhidna sp.
ATTAATGTAATAAAAGGCTAATTCAAAGGCTTTGATGTGATTTTCCATCTTTTTTGAAAAACAACACGTCCGTCTACAAGGTTTGCCTTATCCGGTGCCTTAACCGACAGTTGTTCCCTTCAATGCCCTTAGTGCCCGCCTTGCCTATTAGGTGATTGGTACCACTAAATACCCGCTTAAAACTTTTCCATTTATCCGTCAGTAGACTGCCCCATTTTATGCCCAGTGCCTCTATTTTACACCATAACGCCCTGACTGTCTTTTCATTGCGTTTGCCAAAGACCCAGGCAACGATCTCTCCACTCTGCCGATGATAAGCATAAATCAACCCGTGTTTATGGCTCTTCTTACCTACATACGTCCGGAACTCATCCACTTCCAATTTATTGTAAAAGCTACGCTTGGGCTGGAGGGCTACCTGCTGTCTTTCTAAGGTCTTCAATACTTTTCCAAGCGATAGACCCAAAATAACGCTTATAGCTCTGAGGCCACAAACTCTCACAAACATTCTTATAATCATAGCAATGGAGGTAGAATGAGCCCCTTTATAGTTCAAAGCATGGTCGCCTATATATTGGCGGGAGCAGGCGTTGCACAAATAATTTTGCTTTTTAGTTTTTTTCCGTTTTTAACGATATTTGTATGTTTACACTGAGGACAGGTTAGTGTAATTTGTATTTTCATTAGTTTTGGAAATTAATTTTTACGCAAATTTATGCTAGCTTGTTCTTTTTTAAAAAGTTATAAATCATACTTTTTGTAACAACACCGATTATTTTAAAGAATCAATGAGTTCTTGGTTTCTTTTGATATACCCGAAATCTCCGCTTGGCCAGTTTTTAGCTTTTTCCATGGAGTCTTTAGCTGTTGCAATGGCTTCTTTTTTCTTTCCAAGTTTAGCGAGAATGCGCGCTTTTGTATGAACATTCCAGAATTGTCCCGAGTTTCCTGCATCCAGGTACATGTTCATCAGATCAAGTGCTGTCTCAAGATTTTCTCCTTTGCCGAGATAATAGCCGGCTGCTACACTGTAAGCACCTAGAATTTGGTCTTCAACGGCAGCAGAAAAATCTACTTCTAATGGAATGCTCCACATCGTATTTTCCCATGCAAACCGGATGTTTGCAGAGGTATTGTCTTCACTGATATCCGTGATTTGGAAAGTCATTCTTTCAACGGTACCCGCAGTCTCGGAAGGCTTTACAGTCGTCTTCATCACTGCTTTACTCTCATCGTATGCACTTTCATTTCCACCAATAGGCTCAGAGATCAACATAACGTCCCATTCGGAAGCCCCGGGTTTTGATACGATTTGATACTCGCCGGCTTTCACATCCTGACCGGCAACTTTTACATCAGTACTAAAGCTGATCATACTTCCCGCATTAGCCCCCGTTCTCCATATCTCTCCATATTGTTCAAGGTATTCATCTCCGCTTCCGAAGATTTTTCTCCCTTTTACGCCGGGTCTGAAATAATCAATTTTAACTTCTGTTATCCCAACAGTAGAACTTACCGAACCGGCAGGGCTAGGTAATGGAGTGTTAATCTGTGCGGTTGCTGCGAAAGCAAACAACAAGTTAAGAGCTAGTAAATTTGTAATTTGTTTCATACTTCTTATTTTAATTAAAGGTTTATAATGCACGAAAATAACACTTTTCTTTACGAAAAACCTGATCGTTCGTTTTTCTTGCGGGAAGATGTTACACAAGTGGCAAA
This sequence comes from Ekhidna sp., assembly GCA_014323825.1. Taxonomy (GTDB): domain Bacteria; phylum Bacteroidota; class Bacteroidia; order Cytophagales; family Cyclobacteriaceae; genus Ekhidna. The sequence continues at coordinate 1,720 of JACONI010000107.1, forward strand.
AGACCTTTTAGGAATGCTTTTGGTTTCCGGTAAAAATGGGGTAGTAACGGCCGGAAAGATTTTGGAAACTGAAGCTTACTGTGGAAGGGGAGATAAAGCTTGTCATGCCAATGGTAAAAGGACACCCAGAACAGAGGTGATGTATCGGGAAGGGGGAGTTGCTTATATTTACTTATGCTACGGTATTCATCATTTAATCAATATAGTTACCAATGTGGAAGGACAGGCAGATGCAGTCCTGATTAGAGCCTTAGAGCCGGTTGAGGGAATTGAGGTCATGAGAGAAAGAAGGAACTTCACTAAAGCGAAGCTGGCTTCAGGACCGGGGACACTGACGCAGGCAATGGATATAAAGGTAAGTCAAACAGGAACAGACTTACTTGGGGATGAAATATGGATTGCCAAATCATATGAAAAAGATTTTGAAATATCGGAAGGAACAAGAATAGGAGTTGATTATGCAGGGGAAGATGCCTTTAGACCTTGGAGATTTATCATCAAGGGGAACAAGCTCGTCAGCAGACCTGTCAGGTCTGATAAAAGGAAAAGTCCGGTGACTACCTCGGAATTTCATTAAATTAACTGTTTAGCTTTGTCACTAACCGACCTAACAGAGAACCCTTACGAATATAATAATGTGTTTAAAGAACCTTATCATTGTTTTTACTCATCGGAAAAGTTTAATAGTCGCTCTTAATCTCATGGTTTCGATTTCCTTGAATGCCCAGGTAGTCTTTGAAGGAACCGCAGAATCAGTAGGTCAGATCAATTCATCTGACGGCCAGAATTACCTGGTTCTCAGTAGTTTCAATGACAGTTTCGCCTTTACCCGGGAAAGGGCCGCCGCCAATGACCTTTACGATCAGGCTGAGCTTGAGACGGAAGGAAAGCACATTGAATATTTTGTCTTCAATGATGATTTGCTTCAAAAGGGAATGGTGAGTCCGATAGGCTTTGAAACTGAAAATGTTCTATTTTATTCTTTTGTTGAATTTGAAAAAGGGCTTTATCGGGGGGCTGTCAGAAAGATAGATTTGTTTACCAAAAAGGATACGAAGGTTGATATTCCATTTTTCAGGAATAAAGCTCCCGTTCAGAGTGGCTGCTTGTCTGAAAACCTGCAATTCATGATTATCAGTGCAGAATCAAATAACTCTTATGGAGTGGAGGACCTGTATATATCAAAACGCAAAGCAGACGGAAGCTGGAGTAGTATGAAAAATCTGGGTGCAGACCTCAATTCAGGTTATCAGGAGATTACTCCGTTTTTGGCAGCAGATAATTGCACGCTTTTTTTTGCTTCTAACCGTCCCGGCGGATCGGGTAGTTTTGATATCTATTATTCCGGCAGATTAGACGAGTCATGGAGAAGCTGGTCAGAACCTCGGAGACTTGGAAGTCAAATCAATACGAACGGTTCCGAATCCTCCTTCTCTTTCCGAGAAGGCGACGCTTTAGCCTACTTCGTTCGTTCAAAGGATAGCGATAGATATGGTGATATTTTTAAAATAAAAATTCGGGAAAGTATAGATGCAGATACTACTGCCACAGGTCAACGGAAAGAAAGTGTTGAAGAAGTTGCAGCAGATAAAGTGGTGCTGAAAGTGGTGGATGCTAAGAACTCAAAACCTCTCGCGGCACTACTAATTACGGCAAATGATACAAGCTCAAACGTAAATGGAATTTTCACGATCAACAGCCTGAATAAAGAAGATGTAGAAATCAAATCTTACGGATATCTGCCTAAGATTATAAGTCTGGACAGGACGCTGGCAGCCGGAGAAAATCTTATCATGCTGGCTTCTATTGCCAAAGGAGAGACAATCCGGCTGGAAAATGTGCTGTTTCACAGGGCCACGGCAAATCTGATGAGTGGTTCGGAAAAAGACCTGGATCTTGTGGTAGAAGTCCTGAACGATAATCCGAAGATCAGCATCCTTTTAAAAGGCCACACGGATAATACCGGCGACCCCGCCATAAACATCAGACTGTCGGAAGAACGGGTAAATGCCGTCAGAGAATACATTCTTTCCAAAGGAATAAGTGCTTACCGTGTTGCAGGAAAAGGGTATGGGGGGACTCAGCCAATTGCAGGCAATGAGCGTGAAGAAACCAGAAAACTTAACAGGAGGGTTGAGTTTGAAGTAATAGAAAATGAATGAGTTTTCAAGCATGATTTTTAAACAAGTCAAATGCTGAAAATATTTTTTAGAAGTTTAGACAACAAATCAAATACGTACTATTGAGCAATGGGGAGATATTGCATGGGCTTCCATGGCGGGAGCTTTTCAGGGTTGTCTAAACTTAGTTATTAATGCTGCGGATGACCCTGACCTTTCAAAGGTGACAAATATGTCGGGCATGTTTTTAATATCTGTCCCCAGCGGCGACCTCAGCGGATGGGATGTAAGCAACGTAACGGATATGGCGGATATGTTCGGAAGTTCTGCCTTCAACGGTGACATCAGCGACTGGGATGTGAGCAGCGTGACGAATATGGCGGGTATGTTCGGAAGTTCTGCCTTCAACGGCGACATCAGCGACTGGGATGTGAGCAGCGTGACGAATATGGCGGGTATGTTCGGAAGTTCTGCCTTCAACGGCGACATCAGCGACTGGGATGTGAGCAGCGTGACAAATATGGCGGGTATGTTTCGCTTTTCTGACTTCAACCAAGACCTTAGCAAATGGGACGTGAGCAGCGTGACGAATATGGCGAACATGTTTTTCGGTTCTGACTTCAACCAAGACCTTAGCAAATGGGACGTGAGCAACGTGACAGATATGTTATTCATGTTTGGTCGTTCACCGATGTCTTCTGAAAATTACGATGCACTGCTGATCGGGTGGAGTACACTGACACTGAGCGAGACCCGAATCCCCGAAGACATCACTTTCGGGGCACCGACAAATTACACCTGCCTGGGTGAAACAGCAAGAACCAGGCTCATAAATGATCATTCTTGGAGATTTAGAGGAGGTAATAAGATCGACCTGCTAGTTGATAACCCGTCCTTACCAGTATTCACCGCACAGTGTGAAATCGCTGATAAAGCAGCTTTGGCTGCCCTAACCGCCGCTCCTACGGCCAAAGACGCTTGCTCGGGGGGCTCACCGATCACCGCCACCCTAAAACTCGGTACCCTATTTCCAATCAAGAAAGATACTACTATCACGTGGACCTATGTCATGGGCACCAATATAGCTACACAAACGCAGCAGGTAGTCGTGAGCACTGATGCACTGGTGCTTGCTGTAAATCCATTGCCCCCGCTTAACGAACAATGTGAGGTCGATTCCCTCACCGCACCCAAGGCCACGAATTGCTCGGGAACAACCGTCACGGCCACAAATGATGTTGCTTCCCTTCCCATTACAGCAAGCCAAACCATTACATGGACCTACACTGACGGCAGCAACACCGCTACGCAAACGCAGGAAGTGACGATTACAGACTGTCCGCCGGAGGAGATCGATCCTCTGCCTCTGAGCGCAACAGATGATGTTTTGGAAGCAGTAGTCTTCCCGAATCCTTCGGGGCGTTACGTGGAGGTGCGCTCTCCCGTGGAAAGCCCGATCCGTATCCTGAGCGTGGGCGGGGAATTAGTATTGGGAAGCACCACGAACACGAGGATAGATGCAGCCTCTCTGCAAAGCGGCCTGTACCTGATCCAACTACGGGACGACCGTTTATTGAAGTTTTTGAAGCAATAAAAACAGTAAAAAGCTATCTTTTGAAGAAAGAATTTACAAATTCCATCTTATTAAAGACCCGGAGGTCTTCGGCTTTTTCACCTACTCCAATGTATCTGACGGGTATTTTAAACTGATCTGATATTCCGATTACTACACCTCCCTTAGCCGTTCCGTCTAGTTTAGTAATGGCTAATGAAGAGACATTCGTAGCCTTCGTAAATGCTTTGGCTTGATTGAACGCATTTTGACCGGTACTACCGTCCAATACGAGCATGACATCGTGTGGTGCCTCCGGAACGAATTTTTGCATAACATTCCTGATCTTTGTTAGTTCGTTCATAAGGTTTACTTTGGTATGAAGCCTTCCTGCACTATCAATAATAACCACATCGGCATTGTCTTCCTTCCCTTTTTTGACGGCTTCGAAGGCTACTGCGGCCGGGTCTGTATTCATGCCCTTGGAAACAACCGGAACGCCGACCCGATCTCCCCATACGATGAGTTGATCTACAGCAGCAGCCCTGAATGTGTCGGCAGCTCCTAAAACAACTTTTTTCCCCAATGCCTTCAACTGAAAGGACAGTTTACCGATGGTGGTTGTTTTTCCAACGCCATTTACTCCAACCACTAAGATCACGTAAGGTCCCTCCACTTTTGGAATCTCAAAATCAACCGGATCTTTTGTGTTGTTTTCTGCCAGAAGCCCGGCAATTTCCTTTTTAAGGATTTGGTTAAGTTCGGTGGTGTTGAGGTATTTATCTTTTGCAGCCCGGCTTTCAATCCGTTCAATGATTTTTACTGTTGTTTCTACCCCAACGTCTGAAGTAATGAGCACTTCTTCAAGCTCATCAAGTACTTTATCGTCAATAGTCGACTTACCAACAATCGCCTTATTTAGTTTTGTAAAAAAACTATTCCTGGACTTCTCCAGACCTTTATCAAGCGTCTCCTTTTTGTCTTTGCTGAAAAAACTTTTAAGCCCCATTGGATTAAAATCAGGTGATTGAAAATAAAAAAAGCCACCCTGACCTAGATCGGAGCGGCTTACTTTGTTTCAGGATCTAATTTTTCACTTCGCCAGAGCATTTTTTACATTGCCTTCAGGAACCATCTCTTCTTTGTAAGAATAAGAGCCGTTCTCATTTTTGACGGCTTTGATTACTTTAGCATATTTTGCTCCTCCGGTTTGCTTAAGGGTTGCTACTACTTTCTTTGCCATAGTTACTTGATTTCTTTATGAACGGTATATTTTCTCATGATCGGATTATATTTCTTTAATTCCATACGATCCGGAGTATTTTTTCTGTTTTTGGTAGTGATATATCTACTGGTGCCCTTTAAACCACTGTTTTTGTGCTCCGTACACTCTAATATCACCTGGATTCTATTCCCTTTTTTAGCCATTGTATTTCTTCATTTTCCGAAAAGAAATGCAAATGTAGGAACATCAGTCTTTTAATTGAAAGGTATAAACATAAAAATTATTATCAAATTCAACATCTTCATCTTCAATTTGGATCCGGCTAAAACTTTCGGCAGGGCTTAACCAGATATTTTCACCGGCTATTTTTGCTTTCAAGGGCATATCAAATCCTTCTATAACATTTGTCCACCGGTAATGAAGCAGATTGTCTTTTATAAAATATTCCAGTACCGGAACTCGAATATCTCTTAAATATTGGTCGAATATTTTGGAAAGGTCTATACCGGATTTTTCAGAGATGTACTTTTCTATTTCTGAAGAGGAAACAGTCCGGTGATAAAAATCTTTGTTCATTCCGACCAGGATACTTTTCCATCTTTCGTCATCATTTATAATCTGACGAATGGTGTGAAGCAGGTTGTGCCCCTTATAATACACGTCGCGTGATGCTTTGTTGTTTACATCATAGTCACCTATGACAGGAGATTGGTTTTGAATTCGCTTTCTAAGTCCTTTGGTGTATTCTGCTCCTGCCTTTTTACCATAAAAATACTCAGTGAATAAACTTTCCGAGTAAGAGGTGAATCCTTCATGAATCCAAATATCGGCAGCATCTTTATGGGTGATATTATTGGCGAACCATTCATGCCCGCTCTCGTGAATTATAATAAAATCCCATTTCAACCCCCAGCCCGTATCACTCAGGTCTGTTCCGAGATAACCGTTCATAAAATTATTTCCATAGGTCACCGAACTTTGGTGCTCCATCCCTAAATAGGGCACCTCTACCAGTTTATAGCTGTCTTCATAGAATGGGTAGGGTCCAAACCAATATTCGAATGCTTCCAGCGTTCGATAGGCATCCTGAAATTGCTTCTCAGCCTTTTCTTTGTTTTGTTTTAACACCCAGAAATCCACATCAAGCTTCCCTTTCAACCCGTCATAAGTTGAAGATATGTTCGTATAGTTCCCAATATTGATATTCACTCCATAGTTGTTGATTGGGTTTACAACTTTCCATACGTAAGTATTCTTGTTTTTTAACTTTTTCGTTTCCATCAGCCTTCCATTCCCGACAGCTATCAAGTCTTTTGGAACAGTTATGCTCAAAAGTTGTCCATTATCCGGTTCGTCATAGGGATGATCTTTACATGGCCACCAGACACTGGCTCCAAGTCCCTGATTGGAAGTAGCTACAAATGGCCTTCCATTCTTATCTTCCGTCCAGCTAAATCCACCTTCCCACGGGGCTCTGATTGCTTTCCTGGGCTTTCCGGAGAAAGTGATTTCCAGTTGATTTTCAGTGCCATCAACCTGATTTTTTATCAACTTTATAAAATGTACGTTACCTTCCTGTCTGACATTGAGGACTTTACCTTCCTGCACAACCTTATCAATCTTCATCGGTGGTTGAAGATCGATTTGGAGTGTATGATGATTTTTTAAAACTTTGTAGGTAACGGAATTACTTCCGCTAATGGTTTGTGTTTCAATATCTACATCCACCTTGAGAGCATAATACAGCAAATCCCACCATGCGCGCTCCGGAGTAATGGAACCTCGCAATGAATCTTGTCTTGAATAAATCCTTTCTTCAGAAGGGAACAATCGTGACTGACCGAATCCGGAGATAATAAAGAATAGCAAAGGAAAAAGTGGAAGTAATCTCTCCATCAAAAAAAATTGAACTGCTAAACTACTACTTAATTCCTTTAATTGACAGATTGGTTCTTCACAAGAACAAAAAATATTCACCCGATAAGAACGTAACTCCAATATTTTTTTTACTGTGCAATCATTCCGTTCTTTCTTGCTTTCTTAAGAACGGCACTGATACCATTTTTATTGATGGTTCTAATTGCAGCGGTAGAAACCTTCAATGTAATCCACTTATCCTCTTCAGGGATGTAGAAACGCTTCTTTTGGAGATTTGGATTGAACCTTCTTTTAGTTTTAATATTCGAGTGAGAAACCTTGTTTCCTACCTGTGGCTTTTTTCCGGTTATATCGCAAACTTTTGACATCCTTCTTTTCTATTGTTAAATGGAATACAAATATCAGGATTTTTCACGTCAAAATCAAACCCAAATTATTTTCTGTTCTTTTTGACGTTTTCATGACCATAAGGGCAATGTTTGCAGGCATTTCCACAACAAAAGCCTCGTTTGAGATGGTATTGCTCTGTGAATACCATCAGACCACTCTCATTGAAATAAAAATCCCCTTCCTTTAATTCGCTTTTCAATTGTGCCTTCATGCTCAAATGTTTAATCTTGCAATTAAAATAAACAGTAAAATTATGATAGAAAACAATATTCTCTCAAGTGAAGAGCTAATGAAACTGGAAGAGAGGCACGGTGCTCATAATTACCACCCCTTACCTGTTGTATTAGCCAAAGGTGACGGTGTGTATGTATGGGATGTTGAAGGGAAGAGATATTATGATTTTCTATCAGCCTACTCTGCGGTAAATCAGGGACACTGCCACCCAAAAATTGTGGATGCGATGCAGACCCAAACAGAGACACTTACCCTGACATCCCGGGCTTTTTACAACGATGTACTTGGCCGATACGAAAAGTATATTACCGAATACTTTGGCTTTGACAAAGTTTTACCGATGAATACGGGAGCGGAAGCTGTGGAGACAGCTATCAAACTTTGTAGAAAGTGGGCATACGAAAAGAAGGGGATCCCTGAGAATCAGGCGCAGATTATTGTATGTGATAATAATTTCCACGGAAGAACTACTACCATCGTTTCGTTCTCAAACGATCCGGTAGCTAATCAGAACTTCGGACCCTACACTCCCGGATTTATTAGAATTCCTTACAATGATCTATCAGCACTGGAACGAATTGTTCAAGGTGAAAATATAGCAGGTTTCATGGTCGAACCGATTCAGGGAGAAGCCGGTGTGATGGTGCCGGATGAGGGGTTTATAAAAGGAGCAAAAGAGATTTGCCGGAAAAACGGAGTTCTTTTTATTGCCGATGAAGTGCAGACGGGAATCGGAAGAACCGGTGCTTTACTCAGCGTATGCGGAGACTGCGCTTGTGAGGGCCACTGCGAAAAACAAGCCACCTATACGGAATCGGACATTCTGATCTTAGGAAAAGCATTATCAGGAGGAGCTTACCCTGTTTCAGCCGTATTAGCTGATGACGAAGTAATGGAAGTCATTAGGCCGGGGCAGCATGGGTCTACTTTCGGAGGAAATCCTGTCGCCGGTCAGGTGGGTATTGCAGCACTGGAGGTTATCAGGGATGAAAAACTTACGCAAAATGCACGTTCACTGGGTGAGCTATTCAGAGCACGCATGAATCAAATGATTGAAAAAACAGCGCTAGTTCTTCTTGTAAGAGGAAAAGGACTCTTAAATGCGATCGTTATTAATGATTCGGAAGACAGTTCGACTGCCTGGGACATTTGCATACAGCTAAAAGAAAACGGGCTGTTAGCGAAACCCACTCATGGTAACATCATCCGGTTTGCTCCACCATTAGTGATGACCATCGAGCAGCTGCATGAATGCTGTGACATCATAGAGAAGACTATCGGGGCATTTAGGATTTGAATTCATTTTCCGTCGAAAACCTGTTTGGCTCACAGACATCCCTTTGGGGGAAGTACCCGCAAAAATAAAAAAAGCCCTCACACTTCTGCAAGGGCTTTTATGATGTGTGCTCCCGCTATTTGAGGTGGTAAGCGTAGAGTTTGTCATCCCCCCCATCTGCTACCCATAAGGTGGTGCCGTCCGAACGGAGACCTGTAGGGTTTGTATGGTCCGCATTAACATCAAACTCCTTTTGAAAAGATGCTATCAGCATTCGGGAAATAAACCTGCTAAGCACTGCGAATGACATCACAGTTCGTATTTTTATTGATTAACAGATAATATTGCATCTATCCTTAACTAAATACGATGGCAGAAATAAGAAACAACTGGACCTTTGAGGAGATCAAAGAAATTTACGACAAGCCTTTGCTTGAGCTTGTCTTTGAGGCAGCAACTGCACACAGAAAATATCACAACCCTAAAGAAGTACAGGTCAGCAGTCTGATCTCTGTTAAAACAGGAGGATGCCCTGAAGACTGTGCTTACTGTCCTCAGGCTGCCAGATACCATACCGATATCAAAGTGCATAAACTGATGGAGGTAGAAGAAGTCAGAGCTCAGGCAGAATCAGCCAAAGCAAATGGTGCCTCCAGGATGTGCCTCGGAGCCGCCTGGAGAGAAGTAAGGGATAATCGGGATTTTGATAAAGTGCTGGATATGGTGAAGACCGTTAATAGCATGGACATGGAGGTTTGCTGTACTTTAGGGATGGTATCGGAAGATCAAGCCCGAAAACTAGCGGATGCCGGCCTTTATGCCTACAACCATAATATTGACACTTCGGAAGCATTTTATGGTGATATCATCTCTACCAGAGCATATGATGACCGTCTCAAAACCATTGAGAATGTACGGAAAACCGGGATCACGGTTTGTTCGGGAGGCATCATTGGAATGGGTGAATCAGCCGAAGATCGAATAGGAATGCTGCTGACGCTGGCTAATATGCAAACACACCCCGAGTCAGTGCCGGTTAATGCCCTGGTACCTGTGGAAGGAACACCACTGGCTGAACAGCCAAGGGTAGCTGCCCATGAATTGATCAGAATGATCGCAACGGCAAGGTTGGTAATGCCTGCGTCAGTAGTTCGGCTTTCCGCAGGAAGAGAAGGAATGAGCCTAACGGAACAGGCCCTGTGTTTCATGGCCGGAGCAAACTCCATCTTTGCCGGGGATAAACTGTTAACTACGCCAAACCCTGACTTCAACGATGATAGGGAAATGTTTGACCTGCTTGGCTTAATGCCGAGAGAAGCATTTAAGTATGACAAAAGAGAAGCGGAAGTGGAACATGAACAGTTATCAAAAAGCATTAGAAGAGAGAAAAGAGCAACATCTGCTGCGGCAGCTTCCTCTCCTGCCGGAGGGCATTGACTTTTATTCCAACGATTATCTGGGATTAGCTAAAAGCGAGGCACTAAGAATTCAAATCGAAATTGAACTTCGAAGGGTTCCTTCGGATAATGGATCCGGAGGCTCCCGCCTTTTGAGCGGAAATTCAGCATACGCTGAAAGGGTAGAAAATCAGGCGGCTGCTTTTCATAATGCTGAGGCGGCCTTGATCTATCCTTCAGGCTATACTGCCAACTTAGGATTGATCTCCTGCCTGTCGACTAGGGGAACCACGTTAGTTATGGACGAATTAGTTCATGCCAGTTTAATTGACGGAGCCCGATTGGGGCAGTCCGAAAAGGTTCGATTCAGGCACAATGATGTTAATGACCTTGAATCGCAGCTAAAAAAATTGAATGACCAAAAAGTGGTCATTGTTGAGTCTGTTTACTCCATGGACGGAGACATCTGCCCGCTCAGAGAAGTCGTTGAAATTTGTCAAAAAAACAAGGCGATGATCATTGTGGATGAGGCACATTCCATGGGAATTTTCGGACACCATGGGAGCGGTCTGGTCCAGGAATTAGGGCTGGAAGATAAGATAATGGCGAGAATCATGACCTATGGCAAAGCCCCTGGTATTCATGGCGCAGCAGTGGTCGGCCCTGAGTGGTTAAAGGATTACCAAACCAACTTTTCGCGTTCGCTCATTTTCTCCACAGCCCCCGCACCACACCAGTTTGCAGACATTTCAGGGATGTATTCCTGCCTTCCAAAAGCAGATAAAAAAAGAGATCAGCTAAAAGAAATAGTCCGCTGCTTTATCAGAAAAAGAAACAAACACGAAGGAGAATGGCTGCCATCCAACTCTCATATCCAGTCACTGATTATTCCGGGAAATGCGGAGGTAGTCAGGGTGGCAAATAAGTTAATGGAAGCAGGTATCAATGTGCTGCCAATTCGGAGACCAAGTGTTCCCAAAGGAAAAGAACGTATTCGGTTTTGCTTACATGCTTACAATACGAAAGAAGAAATTGATTTACTTTTTAATGTTTTGAAGAATTTTAAGTAGTTTTAATGAAATAATTAGCTCATGGAAACCTATTCCAAAATAGAATACCTATTTACTTTTCAATCCATTATTCTGGGCTTCGTTGCATCAGAATTTTTTAGCGGATGGGGCCATATAATTCAGCGATTTAAAGCCATAAAAATCTCTTCCAATTATCTGATTTTTACATTTACTTGTTTTAATACAATCATTATTTATTGGTGGGACAGCTGGAATAGATCAACAGAGTCTTTTGCTCATATTGCCGATTTCTTGGCTCCAATGGGTTACACCATTATTTATTACCTGATTTCAACGGTTATTTTTAAAAATATTGGCACAAAACATTCTTACAATCATCTGGAGTCGGATTTCTGGTTGCGAAGAAAAACTATTTTTATTCTTTTTTCGACCGTCTTTGTGTATGACCTATTGGTAAGCAGCAACTATGAAAACTATCTTTTTGTAATAGCTGCTCTCCTATTTTCATTGATAGGAGCTTTTGCGAAAAAAAAGATCATTCTGAATATTTCAGTGTACATCTTATTACTTATGTCCTTGGCATACATTCCTTGGAATTATTTCAGTGAACAGGAAATGATTAAAGCCTCGGAATACAGCAGAATTGAACATGTAACCGTTTTTATATCCTTTCTATACGGGTTTGTGGTTTCACAATACCTCGGTGGATGGGCTAATTTTTTAGGGGTTAAAAACAACCGCCAATCACCTATGTTACTCCTTTGGAGCATTTTTAGCTTCATCCTAATTATTGAAATGTGGTGGAGTACCTGGTCAGAGCGGGCTTTTGCCTCCGGAGATATTCTCAATTTCAATATAGTCTTAGTTGAGTCATTCATCCTTTATTTGATAAGTATCTTTCTCATTCCACAGGGAGAGGTCACAAGACAAAATTTTGATTTTAAAAAATTCTTTCTTGCTAACAAAAAGTACATATTTCTTTCATACGCTTGCTTCTTTGGCTATCGAATATTTCTAAGTTTTTGTAGAGATTCTTTTCTGATAGAAAAAGAGGAAAACCTTGTTCGACTGATTGGTGTAATGCTATCACTTTTGGCCGTAAAATTTAACAGTAGAGCATATCATTTAATATTTTTTTTGATAGCCGTCACCCTGTTAGTCTTCAACGTCTTAGCAAATTGGAATATAGAATAATCGTAGCAGGAATAGGTACTGACACCGGCAAAACGGTGGCATCTGCCATCTTAACCAAAGCGTTAAAAGCAGATTACTGGAAACCTGTTCAGGCAGGCGATTTAGATAATACCGACTCACACAAGATTACCGGATGGTCACCCGGCACGATCATACATCCGGAAGCACACCGACTCACACAACCCATGTCTCCTCATGCTGCAGCTCATATTGACCGGGTCAGGATTAAAAAAAGCGACCTGCAAATTCCTGTAACCAACAACAATCTCATTATAGAACTGGCGGGCGGGCTGATGGTACCGATCAGAAGCGATTTCTTAAATATTGACTGGGTCGCAGCAACCGGGCTGCCTGTGATCTTGGTCTCCAACTATTATTTGGGAAGTATCAATCATACACTGCTTTCACTTTATCTCATTAAACAAAAGAACATTCCGTTTTTAGGCATCATCTTTAATGGAGATAAAAATCCGTTTACATTTGATGTGATCATGCATCGATCCGGTGCAAAGTGTTTACTGGAAATTGAAAAAGAGGACACGATCAATGAAGGAGTAATCAACAGATATGCAGCAAAGATCCAACTTTAGTCCTGAAGATTTAGCGTTTGATAAACATAACATCTGGCATCCGTACACCTCTCTGACAAATCCTTTACCCGCCTATCCGATTGCTGCGGCATCAGGCGTAAGGCTGAAACTGGCTGACGGGAGAGAACTGATCGATGGCATGTCCAGCTGGTGGACAGCGATTCATGGATACAACGTTCCCGACCTCAACCGGGCGGTAAAAGATCAACTGGAAAAGATGGCTCACGTGATGTTTGGCGGCATTACGCACCGGCCCGCCATTGACTTGTGCAAAAAACTGGTAGAAATCTCTCCTGAAGGATTGGAAAAGGTATTCCTTGCGGATTCAGGTTCTGTTGCTATTGAGGCAGCCATGAAGATGGCCGTTCAGTACCGGTACACAAAAGGACAGCCCGGAAGAGGTAAGTTCATGACGATCAGCGGAGGCTATCACGGAGATACTTCCGGGGCGATGTCCGTCTGTGATCCGGAGGGGGGAATGCACCACCTGTTTTCAGAGTTTCTCCCCAAGCACTTTTTCGCAGATCGTCCTCGAAAGCGATTTGAAGAAAGCTGCCTTGAAGAAGAGTTTGCAGACCTGGAGCAGTTCTTCCGATTACATGCGGACAAGTGCACAGCCTTCATTTTAGAGCCAATAGTACAGGGAGCGGGAGGCATGTGGTTCTATGCTCCCGATTATCTCGGAAAGATAAGAGACCTCTGTGATGAACATGACCTTCTGCTGATAGCTGACGAGATGGCCACCGGCTTTGGCCGGACCGGAAAGCTTTTTGCAAGTGAACATGCCGGTATCAGCCCGGATATTATGTGCGTTGGGAAGGCACTGACCGGAGGCTACATGACGCAGGCAGCCGCCTTAACCACTCAGCATGTTGCAGCAGCCATCTGCAATGGAGAAGCAGGCGTTTTTATGCACGGACCCACTTTCATGGGTAATCCACTGGCCTGTGCAGTAGCAAACAAAAATTTGGAACTGTTGCTGGAAAGTAACTGGCAGGAGCGGGTGAACGCCATTGAAACGCAGCTTAAACAGGAACTCTCCCCGCTTGCAAGTACTCCCTCAGTAAAAGAGGTCAGGGTTTTGGGTGCAATAGGTGTGGTGGAAATGGAAGAAACGGTGAATGTGTCCGATGCCCAAAAATGCTTTGTGGAGAATGGGGTGTGGATCCGGCCATTTGGAAACCTGATCTATCTGATGCCCCCTTATGTGATCAAGGAAAGGGACTTAGGACAGTTGGTTAAAGCAATTACAAATTACATAAACCGGTAACCTCTTGCTATCGGACGCAGCATTGATTCAATTTTTGGCTCCAAACTTTTAATTAACCCTTCAAATACATTGACGAAATCAACCCCAAAACATAAAAAAGCTAAAATTTTTCTAACACCCCGAAATTAATTTTTTGAGCGACACCCTTTGGCATTCCCGATAGGTTTCTTTGTGCAAAAAGAAAAGCAATGATCAATTGTTTTACAGCCGTGAAGTTACTTTCCGTTTATGCGGCCTCTTTTAATTTTATAAGCAGGCTTACATTTCGGGTTATTCATAAGTTTATATAAAATTGTATTTTAAGTATAAAAGTAAAAATATTTTTAAGTAAAAATGCCATATACAAATGTATGTTTAATCAACAATACTATATTTATAACGTTACCGTAAAGACGGTAACGCATATATGCCCGTAATTTTTATATTTGTCTCTTCTGATATTTTTCAGAGGGTTTTATGTAGGTGTATCAAAGACCAAAATTTAATTATTACGAAAAATTGCTATAAAATTAAATTCAAACAAGAAGAAAATATATAAATTTAACAAATTTTTTATGAAAAATCTCATTCTTTATTTCATGTTCGGTGTGCTGTTCGCTTGCCCCGCACTCGGACAGATCAAGCTGGCAGCCTGGCAGTGCTCAAAGACTTTCCGGGTTTCCGGGAAGTTTCTTACTTCTTCACAAACTTCAGCAGATGCCCGTCCGGCAGTTGGATTAGGTATAGCCCGCTCCGCAGGGAGGCTGCATCTATCCTCGTGTTTGTGGTGCTTTTCAGCACTAACTCTCCGCTCACGCTCAGTATACGGATCGGGCTTTCCACGGGAGACTGCACCTCCACGTAACGGCCCGAAGGATTGGGGAAGACCACTGCTTCTGTCACATCATCCGCCGCACTTAGCACGCATGCGGTAATCGTCACTTCCTGCGTTTGCGTGGCTTCATTGCCCGATTTATCTTCATACGTCCACGTGATGGTTTGGCTTTCCATAATGGGAAAGGAGGCATCTGTTTCTGCTGTAAGCGTTCCATCACAATTGTCTGTAGCGGTGGGTTCGGTCAGGTCCGCTTCCGCCAGCGAACATGCGGCGGTAATTGCGGTCAGAGCACCTGAAACTCTCGGAGCCTCGGTGTCCCTTATGGTCACGTCCTGCGTTTGCTCGGACGTATTGCCGGACTCGTCCGTGTAT
>JACONI010000108.1 GCA_014323825.1 Ekhidna sp.
GCAAAAACGACAGCACTCCAAACGACTTTAAACGCTTCAAATAAAGATTGGGATGTCATCCTCAGGCTGATAACAGAGGGTGCCGACGTAAACGCCAAAAGTAATACGGGCAATACGGCTTTAATTTTAGCGGCTACGTTTGGCCGGACAGCTACCGTAACCGCGTTATTAGGAGTCTCTGGCATAAATGTGAATATTCAAAATGATTTTGGCAATACGGCTTTAATATGGGCGGCTATGTTTGGCCATACAGCTGTCGTAAACGCTTTATTAGAGAACCCTGGCATAAATGTGAATATTAAAGAAAGTAGTGGCAATACGGCTTTAATATGGGCGGCCTTCAATGGCCGTACAAATATCGTAACTGCTTTATTAGAGGTCTCTGACATAAATGTGAATATTCAAAACAGTAGTGACAAAACGGCCCTGGATGCGGCAAATACTTTGGCGGCAGATAATGCCAATAAAACCGCCATCATCAACGCCTTAAAATCCAAAGGCGGCAAAACAGGCGAGCAAATTGCTTCCGATGGTCATGAGACGATGGGGGGATATGATATTTTTATTTCCGAGTTAGATCCGGAGACGCTGACATGGTCTGCGCCCGAAAATTTGGGATTTCCTATAAATTCTCCTGATGATGAACTTCACTTTAAACTCAATTCTGATTTAGTTTCAGGATATTTTACATCTAACAGGTTGAACACGATTGGAGATTATGACATTTTCTTCTTTTGGGAAATACATACTGTCAAAATCAAAGGGCGTGTGATAGAAGGTACTACCGGAGCCCCGATAACCAATGCACGCATTTTTTTTAGACCACTGGCATATACTGACCTCTATTATTTTTCAATTCTTGATGAAGAGGGGCAATATCAAACGAGTGTTACCGCAGAAGATGTATTTAAAGTAGAAATAAAGAAAGATGATGGCACTGTTACAGCGTTAGAACAGTTTGAGATACATGCCACAGGAGGTACCAACACGACTTATATTAAAGATTTTTTTGTAAGACCATCAGACAGCCATTAGCCTTTTCGTCAGCTTCATCTATCCTGCTATATTTATATTTAAGGTATTATTGCCGAACAATCTTTTGTAACACCACGCAGTGGTCATTCTTTTTATTCAAAACGTGGAGTGGTGAAAGCGATGAGGAAAAGCAGCAACTAAAAGATGGTCATGCTCCGGCAAAGTCAAAAAATGCATTGCTTCGGGTTACCATTGAAACTTTCCAAAAGTGAATGATTCGCCAAAGCGAAGAGGGCTTTTACGCTTTGCTATCGTGGTCATTTAAACCTCCAAGGTTTTTATCTATGTGCTATCCAACAAAAAAACCGGAAGCATCTACATTTCCGATTTTCCATTTTCAACCCTTATTGCTTTCAAGCTATTTCGGCAGCATTTAGTACATACAAATATTTAAGTGTTGAAGCTTGCTTCATTCTTCTTTTTCTCCTAAACTGAGTAAATAACCAAGAGAAACACCTGTTGTCCACAGATTACTGACATCAGGTGTCTCGGTAGTTAAATCACCTGCTTCTATAAAGTTACTAATACTGAAACTAAAAAATCCTTCAAGATGAAGCTGTCCAAATGAGAAATCCCTAAATACACCCGCACTTGTTCGAAAACCGTAACCTGCCTCGTGGTCTCTGTCCGGTTCGTAAGTGTAAAAGTCTTGTCCGCCCAGATTATTCTGATTGGGTTCTTTTGCCAGGGAATAGCTATTTAAAAACTCCATATAAAAACCTCCGGTGACAAAATAATTGTTTTTATTTCCAAAATAGCCAATGGCCTCAACAGGGATTTCAATATAATTCATCTGCGCTTCATAAGAGGGTTCGTTTGTCAGGAAGATCTGCCTCCACCCTTTTTGGACGTAGTTCACAGAAAATTGAAGACCGGCATAAATCTTTGTTTTTCTTTTTTTGGATAGGTATTTAAAAAAAAAGCCTGCATGAAAATTTGGCTCAAAACCGGAATTGATGGCAAGGTTAAAAATAGTATGGTCAATAAATGCGGAAGCAATGTGCCCTCCCGATTTTACTCCAATGTATGTTTTTTGTCCTCTGGTGACTGATACGGCAAAGAACAGACAGAGTAAGGTAAAAGCCACCTTCCTCATTGAATTACTTATCTTTTTTTTCAGATTTTTTTTCCGTCTTTTTCTTATGCGGGTTTCTAAGCCTGGAAACACCGTAAGAACCCTTTGAGATTTTTCCTTTCTTAGTTTTTTTATCTCCTTTTCCCATCGTCGATTTTTTCCCAAAAATATATTATTTACAGATATACTCAATAGCATTAATTATTTCCGAGCATTAAGCAACTTCAATGCCCGGTGTGATGGACAGGAAGATAACCCTCATTTTTATTTCAACGGGCCGCCCTGTGCAAAATGCGTATATTGAACGATTTAACAGGCACTCTCGGGAAGGATATTCCCTAGCTACAATTGATGATTTTCATTTAATTTATGTAGGTGTGCCACTAGCTTTTGAACTGCTTTAAACCGATGTGAAATTTTGTTTTTTTCTTCGGATGTCATTTCTGCAAAAGTGAAGTTGTAACCGTCCGGGATGAATACCGGGTCGTAGCCAAAACCACCGGCTCCTTTACGATTTTTGATGATTGTGCCATGGATGCTTCCTTTAAATTGAAGTTCATTCCCACTTTCTTCTATTAGTGTGATGACGGTTTCAAATCTTGCTTTACGATTTTGAGTTTTTTCCAGTTTACTAAGGAGAAGATCTATATTTTTTTCGTTATTTTTCTCCGGTCCGGCATATCGGGCAGAATAAACGCCGGGCTCGCCATTTAAGGCTTCTACAAGCAATCCGCTATCGTCAGCAAATACGGGGATAAAGTGTTTATCAAAAACATATCTGGCTTTAATCCCGGAATTTTCCTCAAGTGTCTGGCCGGTCTCAGGAATATCTTCTTTGATATGGAGGTCTCTGAGGCCAATGATGTCATAAGAAGTCCCCAACATTTCATTGATTTCATTGATTTTATTTATATTGTTTGAGGCGAAGCAAATTTTCACTGTTTCTCTACTGCTGTGGGAAAGAGTTCAAAAGCAATAACTGTATTCGGCTTGATTAAAAGCCCCGAACCCTGAGTTCCATACGCCTCTGCTGAAGGAATAACTATTAAAGCTGAGCCCCCTACACGAAGTAATCTGAAGGTGGCAGAAATGCCATCAGTAAAACCATCAATAAATTTTCCATCAATTGTCCAGCCTGATGCCGAATAAACTATTTCAAAAGGTTTATAGGCCCGATCTTCATCAAAAGCAGAAAGGATCGCCAATTCAATATCAAGCGTATCCCCATTGGCTGCCGTATTCTCTTCCACTACAGTTCTGATGCTATCGGCTACTTTTTTTATTGAAGTATCAAAAATGGTATCATTCAGAAGCTTGCCTACATAATTGAAGGTGACTATATCACTTTCATCAATTATCTCTGAACTCCCGGCATCCAGTATAACAAAATGGACACCGGAGGATAGTACACTATCAACATCCGAATAACCAAGATCGTTAATGTAATTGACAATTGCAGTATTGTCTTCTGCCGCCTGAATAGAAGGGTCTTCCCGGATCATTACATTACCATCTCCACATGACGTGGCTAAAATGGCAGATAAGAGCATAATAGAGAAAAGTCTGTTTTTCATTAATTTTACTTGGTCTACTCAACAATCTCTATATCAAAAACCAGTATTGAATTTGGTTTTATTATTTCACCACTTCCCCGAACTCCATATCCAAGAGGACTCGGAATGTACAAAGTGGCTTTAGTGCCCTTATTGAGTTGATAGATTCCCTCATGCCAGCCGGTGATAACCGGACTATTGTAGATGCTGATAGAGAAAGGATCGTATGGTTCTCTTCTTTTATTATATAAACCCTGAGCCCGGGCAACGTCTTTCATACTGGTGTCAAAATACTCACCTGTTAAAAGATAACCTGCATAATGAACATTTACATTTTCCCCTAATTTAAGTTTCGGCCCATTGCCTTTTTCACTGATGGTATATCTGATTCCGGATTCCAGTTTAACAGCTTCAATTTTGTTTGCTGTTAAATAGTTGTCAATAATCTCAACGTCCTTTGCAGTTTGCTCTTTGTCCGTTTGGGCGAGCATTTGTTCTCTTTTTATGAAAAGAGATTTTTGTGTATATTCGTTCATGGTTGCTTGCGAAAGAAATGAGACAGATACTTTGATAGGGTCATTGGATTCAACAGAATCCGGCAGTCGTTCTTTAAAATTTTCAATGAAAAGCTCTGAAGCCGGAAGAGAATAGTAAATACTGTCACCAATTTTCATCTTTTCGATGACTTCAAAAAAGGTTCCCTGATTGTTCGCATAAAAATCAGCATCAAGCATAAGGGGAGCAGGAAGTTCTTTGCTTGTTTCATAAAAAATCTTACCTCCTTCTTTTTCATATTTCAGGAGAAAGTAAGACACTAAAGTATCCGATGGCTCTTTTTCACCTTTCTTTGCATAAGTAACTAACGTGCCATTTTCCGTTTCGAAGGTTTGGCTCTTTCCGCATCCGGCAAATACTATTGCCAATATCATATATAGGTAATTTTTCATTAAATCTTTGTTTTAAGAATGTTTTGTTTGATTAATTCTATGAATACTTTCTCTGTTTCTTTTAAGCTTTGTCCCGAGTTCCCGCCTGCGGCATTTTTATGCCCTCCACCTTGAAAATACTTCTCCGCAAAAGTATTTACTGCATAATCACCGACACTTCTGAAGGACAGTTTGATCTCCCCTGCTCTTTCAATAATTATTGCTGCAATTACAATTCCTTTGATAGAGAGCGCATAATTAACCAGCCCCTCTGTGTCTCCTTGCTCAAGGTCAAATTTCTTGAAATCACGCTTTGTAATGACGAAATAAGCCAGTTGATATTTTTCACAAACCTGTAGCTTTTCTGCAAGTGAATAGCCTAAGAATTTTAGTTTGTTTAGAGAGTTGGTATCGTAGATAAGCCGGCTTACTTTATTTACGTTGGCTCCTAAATCAATTAAATCTGCAACGATTCTGTGGACTTTAGAAGACGTATTGGGATGCTTGAAAGACCCGGTATCAGTCATGATACCGGCATAGAGGCACTCTGCGATTTCTTTACTGACAGCCCCCCTGCCGGAGAGTTCCAGAATCAGGTCAAAGACTAATTCAGCAGTTGCCGTTGCTTTATCATTCCAAAAATTAAAATCCGGCTTTATTTCAGGGTTAAGGTGATGATCTACGAGTGCAATTTTAGCCGGGGCACCGGCAGCCGCATCGGACATTTCTTTTACCCTGTTAAATCCCGAAAAGTCAAGGCAGAAGAGCAAATCACTGTTTGCTAACAGGTTTGAGGCGTATGCTGTCTCGTCCTCAAAAGCGATCACTTCCTGATTACCCGGCATCCAGTCAAGGAATTTCGGATAAGAGTTAGGCACGATAGGATAAACCTCGTGTCCTGCCTCTTTAAGGAAATGGAATAGACCAAGTGCGGAACCCAGTGCATCTGCATCCGGATTCGCATGGGTGATGATAGCAATTTTTCGGGAAGTAACTAAAAAATCTTTAAGTGCCTTTGTATCCTTCATATAATTACATAAGTCCTGACGAACAGAATCAGGCTGCAAAACTAGTAATATTTATAAAACCTTGGAAACAGAAGATCAGATGTTATCTTTAATGGTGTTACTTTTACATTCGTTTTGATTTTAGTTTACACCAAAAAAATGATATAATGTCGGGAAAAACAACGTTCACAATGATTAAACCGGATGCTTTTGAGGCGAATCATTCGGGAGCAATCATAAAGATCATTGAAGAAGCAGGATTTGAGATAAAGGCAGCTAAACTTACAAAACTTTCTGCCGAAAGAGCAGGGCAGTTTTATGAAGTACATAAGGAAAGACCTTTTTATGACCATTTAGTAAATTACATGTCCTCCGGAGCAATTATTGCGATGGTTCTGGAAAAGCAAAATGCAGTTGAAGATTTTCGAAAACTAATCGGTGCAACTAATCCGGCTGAAGCAGCAGAAGGGACCATTAGAAAATTATTTGCAAAGTCAATTGAAGCCAATGCCATTCACGGTTCTGATTCGGATGAAAACGCAGCAATTGAAGCAAGTTTCTTTTTTTCCAAGACAGAAAGATTCTAACAGAATCCTTTGCAATACCTTTTGAATTGCTTACTGTTTAGTCGTATTAACCCAAATTCCATACACCTGAAGTAGTAAACCGGACAGTGCCTTAAATTTTAACAAGATAAAAAATTCCTCGTAATTAAAAAAATTAAGACTTATCCGATAAATCAAAAAATGGTATGATTACCCCCTTATACTTAACGGATTATTTCTTTTTAAAATCCGCATGATAACCACCTCGGGTTACAATTGCATTCTTTTCTCCCGCAGATTCGTCAGGTGTTGTTGTCAGCTAAAACCTTCAAAGTTTAATACAATACTCCAATCAGGCAGTAGTTACAAACGACCCTTGTAGAGGGGGTAAGGACATAAAAAAGGAAAGACCCGTAATTGGATCTTTCCTCTATGTTTAACTAAAACTATTATAATTATGTTGAGCAAATATACAAACAAATTCAAATGTTACGGTACGAATTAAAAAAATATTGAAAAATTAAATGTTAACTCAAAAATAACCCCTCACCGAAGGAAAATGACCGCTCAACAGATAAAAAACGTACCGGCAAAGTCAAAACATGCGTTAATAATGGAACTTTTGGAAAGTTTGAAACTTTCCAAAAGTTCCTTAGCTAAGTAAAAATTATACGTAATTTAAAAAAAATCTAAAACCCTTTGCAGGTTTAAATAAAAAAGATATAACATTGCATTTCATTAAAATAATTTTATAAGAATCAAAATAAAGCGTTATGAATACATCTGATAAAAAAAGATTGAAACACATCATGAACACAGAGAACACCTCATATATGCCGCCGAAAGGGCTGTACGAACCTAATTTAATGCCCCCTACCCCTCTCCCTTATATATTATCTATAAAAAGTACCATTCTTGTGCTTCTTGTATTCTTCCTCTCCCTCCAAGGGCAGGCGCAGGATGACTCAAAACCCTTCATCACTACATGGGAAACGACCGGTTCCAATGAAACCGTTACCATTCCTACAGTCAGCGGGGAAAACTACAACTACACCGTAAAATGGGGGGATGGTTCAAATACAACACATACCGATGACAATCCACCCTCACATATGTATGCCACAGCAGATACCTACACCATTACCATCAGCGGTACGTTTCCACGGATCCGGCTGGCACAACTTAATGAAGATGATGATTTAATACCGACCCCTGCAGCAGGGCAGCTGCGCACCGTTGAAAAGTGGGGGGATATTCAGTGGGCTTCCATGGCCTTCGCTTTTGCCGGATGCGATGACCTGATGATCAATGCCACGGATGTCCCTGACCTTTCAGCCGTGATATCTATGTCAAGCATGTTTAGGGGTGTTGATGCCTTCAACCAAGACATCAGCGAATGGAATACAAGCAGTGTGACAACGATGGAACACATGTTTGACGGTGCTGATGCCTTCAACCAAGACCTCAGCAAGTGGAACATGAGCAGCGTAACAACGATGAAACGCATGTTTGACGGTGCTGATGCCTTCAACCAAGACCTCAGCAAGTGGAACACGAGCAGCGTAACAACGATGGAACGTATGTTTGACGGTGCTGATGCCTTCAACCAAGACCTCAGCAAGTGGAACACAAGCAGCGTGACATCTATGTCTGGCATGTTTGACGGTGCTGATGCCTTCAACCAAGACCTCAGCAAGTGGAACACGAGTAGCGTGACAACAATGGAACACATGTTTGATGGTGCTGATGCCTTCAACCAAGACATCAGCGAATGGAATACAAGCAGCGTGACAACGATGGAACGCATGTTTGACGGTGCTGATGCCTTCAACCAAGACCTCAGCAAGTGGAACATAAGCAGCGTAACAACGATGGAACGCATGTTTGACGGTGCTGATGCTTTCAACCAAGACATCAGCAAGTGGAACACGAGCAGCGTGACAACGATGGAACGCATGTTTGACGGTGCTGATGCCTTCAACCAAGACCTCAGCAAGTGGAACACAAGCAGCGTGACAACGATGGAACGCATGTTTGACGGTGCTGATGCCTTCAACCAAGACCTCAGCAAGTGGAACACGAGCAACGTGACAACGATGGAACGCATGTTTGACGGTGCTGATGCCTTCAACCAAGACCTCAGCAAGTGGAACACAAGCAGCGTGACAACGATGGAACGCATGTTTGACGGTGCTGATGCCTTCAACCAAGACCTCAGCAAGTGGAACACAAGCAGCGTGACAACGATGGAACGCATGTTTGACGGTGCTGATGCCTTCAACCAAGACCTCAGCAAGTGGAACACAAGCAGCGTGACAACGATGGAACGCATGTTTGACGGTGCTGATGCCTTCAACCAAGACCTCAGCAAATGGGACATCAGCAGCGTGAAGAATATGGCACGCATGTTTGAGGGCAATACCTCCATGTCTTCCGAAAACTACGATAAGCTCCTCATCGGATGGAGCACCTTAGATGAAGCGGCGGGCGAGACCCGAATCCCCTCCGGCATCACTTTCAATGCTCCGGATAAGTACTCCTGTAGAGGCAAAGCGGGAAGGGACGCGCTCACCGGCGCAACGCATTCCTGGACTATCGAAGATGATGAGTTAATCACGATACGGACGGATGCAGCCGACCTGCCGGCAATGAAGGCACAGTGTCAGGTCACTAAAGCGGACCTGACCGCTCCCACCGCTAAGAGCAGTTGCACGATGGGAGAGGGGACACTCATTACAGCCGTGCACAATATCTCCGAAGATGCGTTCCCCATTACCTCCGACACCCTCATTACATGGACCTACACTCATAACGGCAAGAGCATTGTCCAAACACAAGCCGTGACCATCGCCGACACCGAAGCTCCGACAGTTTCAGACCTGAATGCCATTACCGCAGCATGTTCGCTGGCGGAAGATGACTTGCCCGAACCCACCGCCACGGACAATTGCGATGGGGAGATCACCGCCACACACAATGTCACCAACTTCCCCATTACCGAAAGCGGAACCATCACATGGACGTATGAAGATGCAGCGGGGAACACCGTCACGCAAATGCAGGCAGTGACAATTACTCCATGTGTGCTGAGTGCGGCGGGCGATGCAGTAGAAGCAGTAGTTTTTCCCAACCCTTCGGGTCGTTACATGGAAGTGCAGTCTCCCGTGAAAAGTCCGGTACGCATCCTGAGTGTGGGCGGGAAGCTCATGTTGGAAAGCACCACAAACACAAGGATAGATGCAGCCTCCCTGCGGAGCGGGCTGTACCTCGTCCAACTGCCGGACGGGCGTTTGCTGAAGTTTGTGAAGAAGTGAAATAAAAAGTTTTCTGCGGCATTCTTATAATAGGGTGCCATTTTTCCTTATCGCCTCTCCGGGTGTAGTTTGTAACCACTACCTCTCTTAAACAGAATTTTGTCCTGTCCCGGAATAAGTTGACAGATTTCACATTAGCTCTGCTATTGATTCACAGTTTATGGGTATGGTTTCAGCCCATCCCCTGTTTGCAGCCTCCTCAAATTCAACACAAGCTAACTCCGGATTTCCCGCGGCTATCAGCGCATGGCCGGTTGTGATGTACGCATCCACACTATCCGGCCAGACGTATTTATTCCAATCGGCTGCTTTAATAGCCATTTTTTCATTGCCTGTCTTTAAATACATGTTTGCGAGGCCCGAATAAAGGTAATAGTGTGAACGAGGGAGGTGTTCCTGACGAATAAGAATAGGGTAACCTTCTCCATATATTTTTTTATATCTTTTGGCAGCAAGTCTGTGTGCGAGTTGAAAGTTTTCCATCGCTTCACCGGCATCATCCAAATAGTCCCTGTGAATTTCTGCGAGATGTACAAGAGAAGCAATGATATCAAAATCATTTACCAGGAAATCTTCTAACATAGAAATGGCCTTGTCAATTTCCCCTGCTTGTTTGTATGCTTCTACCAAACGCTTTTTAACATTTAAAAAGGGAAGCTGAGGCTTCAGTTTAAAAGCCTGATTGTATAAATTGATAGCAGCATTAAAATTTTTATTGGCCAGTTCCCGGTGCCCCCTATCAATGATTTGGTCAACCATATTATTCTTAAATTCTTCCATATCTCTTTCCTCCTTCATGAAAAAGGTAAACTCTGTCATTACTTTATAAGCTGCGGAGTAGTTTCCGGATTCAAAGTCGTTTTTAGCCGTTTCAAATGCGGATCTTCTTTCAGCCAAGTATTCTCTTTGTTTTTGATCATTTATGGATTGCTTGACCCAAATGCCTCCCATCACTAAGGCAGCGATAAAAAAAGTAATTCCAAAAGCATAGGCAGTAGCAATTGCATTTTGCCTTGCGTCTAATCTTTGCTGTCTGTAGAATGGTCTGCGAGGATGTTGATAGCTTCTTTTCCCATCGTTATAGGTTGTTTGTTGTTGAGTATGAGTAGTTGAAAACTGCTGATACTTTAGTTTTAAATCAAATCGGGCTTTTTCGTAAGGGTCTGACAGTACTTGATAAGCTTGGTTAATCTCCTTGAACTTTTCCTCCATTTCAGGTTTTCCGGGATGTTTATCCGGATGGTATTTTACTGCAAGCCTTTTAAACGTACTTTTGATCTCTTCTGCCGAAGCATCTTCCGTCAATTCCAGAATGCGATAATAGTTGGTCATTGTTGAAAGAATATCAGTTCAATGAAAAAGGAGTAATACGAGATTATGCCCTATGTCCTATAAGATAGCCAATTGTACAAAGAATGAGACCACAGAAAAACGTTAAAAATGAATAAAGGAGAAAATCCCGATAAAGTTCACTTTGAAGAAGCTTTATACCATCCAGCGAGAAGGTAGAAAAAGTGGTAAATCCGCCAAAAACTCCGACAGTGAGAAAAAGAGAAATGGAGTCATCCATTTTGCTGACGTATCCGGTAGTTATCCCTATTAAGAAGCTGCCAATCAAATTGACAGTAAGTGTACCGTAATATGACCTTTCTGCCAGAGACGTTAAAAAAAACAGCGATACTCCATACCTTCCCATTGACCCGATCATGCCACCAATTCCCACTATAATAAACTCCTTCACTCTTCGAAGTTATTTACATGTTGTTGCAACTCCGGGAGGAAAAGGTTGAACTCCTTTTCAAAGGAAGAGTAGTTTTTTTCCAGATAAGCCGCTGCCATCTCCATTTTAGAATCAAATTTTGTGCGTTTAGACATTCCTGTTAATGTCCTGTCTATTCCCTCAATATATTGGTAATTATACAGCCAGTTTTCGGAAGACATATAAACGAGCATTTTTGAAACGGCTTTTGGAACTTCGCCGGTATACTTGTCCATGAGTTGATAAAATTTTAAAGTAAAATCAAGGAGCGGCTCCATTGAAAACCGGAACCAGTTTTTGGCGATGAAGTGATCATAGAAGATGTCAACTATCACGGAAGCGTAATGTCTGAAATTTCCCTGCAATCTTTTTTTACTCTTTAATACAGTGGGGTGATTATCCGTAAATTGATCAATAGACCGATGCAGCCGAATCCCTTTTTGAATCTCTTCGCTATAACTGCTTAGCCGGGATCCTTTTACAAAGTCGCCAATGAAATTGCCTACAATAACCTCTTCATTGTCTCCGCTTAACAGTATATGAGCTAAAAAATTCATCAGATAATTTTAAAATTTCTTACTAATTTAAAATTTCTTACTAATTTGAAATTAATAATTGTAATATTATATTTGTAATTCTTAATTTGTAATTCTTAATTTGTAATTCTTAATTTGTAATTCTTAATTTTATTAAAATATTCAGAAAAGATAATTAATCATTACTACTATCGCAAATAATTTTCCAAATATTATCAGATCGCACTTAAATATGCTGGTTCAACTTGCCAGAGTTGACGGTGTGGTTGTACAGGAAGAGATAGATCTTATTGAGCAAATAGGCAAAGCTAATGGCCTCTCCAATGAGGAGATAAGTGAAGCTTTTGAAGACCCGTCAATTATTGAAGGATTAGAGTTATTGACTGATGATCAGCGTTATGATTACCTTTATAATATTATCCAACTCATGAAGATTGATGGAAGGATTTATAAAGAGGAAATTCGATATTGTGCCAAGATTGCAAGCAGATTAGGTTACGAAGAGGACGTATTGCGTGAAATGATGCTAAAAATTTACAAAGATCCGCACATTACAACGGATAAGCAGACATTAAAGGCCAGAATTAAACCCTATTTAAGAAAATGAGATCATTCGGTTCTCTTTTGCTTATTTTTTCAATTAATTCTTTGTTCTCTCAACCTTCGGAAGAATCAGCTATCAGGCAGGTGCTTTCCGATCAGCTGGAGTGCTGGAATGAGGGCGACCTTAATTGCTTTATGGAAGGTTACTGGAAATCTGAAAATCTGGTGTTTATTGGATCTAAAGGAGTAACCTACGGCTGGGAAGAAGTATTATTAAACTATCAAAAAGGCTATCCAAACAAAGAGATGATGGGAGAACTGGCTTTTAACCTGATCTCACTGGAGCCATTAAGTGAAGATTTTTGGAGTGTGATAGGCAAATGGAGTCTTAAAAGAAAAAAAGAGAACCCTTCGGGTTATTTTACCCTACTGTTCCGAAGGTTTGGAAATGAGTGGCTGATCGTTTCGGATCATTCCAGTTAAGATTCCAAAACTGTTTTTTGTATCGGTATTTATTTTTTAGTATCTTTTGAGATTCAATTTTTAATCAACAGTACTATGGTAATGAATTACAGAGGAGTGGAAGCTCCAAAAATAGCAGCACCCCAATCGCTAAAAGTAGCAGATTACATGGCTAGGAAACTGGTTACATTTAATCCTGATCAGCCGATGTTCGAAGTAGTCGGGGCTTTGATGAAGAATAAGATTTCAGGGGGACCGGTAGTGGATGAAAATGGTGATCTGGTTGGGATCATTTCGGAAGGAGACTGCCTTAAAGAAGTAGTAAAAGGTAAATATGATAATATTCCAATCTTCAGTGGCCTGGTTAGCGAACATATGGCCAGGAAAGTGATCACAGTAAATCCGGATTTAAACATCTTTGAGGCAGCCCGGATGTTTCTCCAAATGAGATTCAGAAGATTTCCGGTTGTGGATAGGGAGGGGAGGTTAGTAGGGCAGATCAGTCAAAAAGATATCATGAAAGCAGTACTCAATATCAAGAGTTCCACCTGGTAAGTCTCATTCTTAATCAAAATTAATGCCGGCTCATCCGGTGCAATTCTTTGCAAAAAGTAAAAAAGATGCTGTGTATCCTTTAATTTGATCGCACACATTGATCACAGCCTGCTCAACTTAATACTTTTGAATATGTACTTTCTCATCCGTTCCGGGATCACTGTTGTTCGATCAGCAGACATTTTATCTATTTCGGGGTTGTTTTTAAATTAAATCCAAAAAATCTTTGATTACCTCTGTCGGGTTTCAAAAAAACGCTCTACTTCTTTATAAATTTCAGTAAATGCCCATCCGGCAGTTGAACCAGGTAAAGGCCGCTTTGCAGGGAGGCTGCATCTATCCTCGTGTTTGTGATGGTTTCCAGTACTAACTCTCCGCCCACGCTCAGGATGCGTACCGGGCTTTCCACGGGAGACCGCACTTCCACGTAACGGCCCGAAGGATTGGGAAAGACTACTGCTTCTACCGCATCTTCTGCCGCACTTAGAGGACATGTTACCTGCTGTGTTTGTGTTACAGTATTGCCTGCTTTATCAGTGTAGGTCCACGTAATCACTCCGCTTGCTGTGATTGGGAAGGAATCTGTAGTGGCTGTGATCTTCCCGTCATCACAGTTGTCTGTAGCGGTGGGAGCAGTCAGATCTGTAGCAGTGAACGGACACGCTCCGGTGATTTCCATTAAGTCAGATACATCCGGCACCGGATCCGTGGTGTCTGCTATGGTCACCTGCTGCGTTTGTGTAGTTGTGTTGCCCGCATTATCTTCATACGTCCATGTGATGGAGGTGTTGGATGTAATGGGGAAGTTACTGACATTGTGTGTTCCTATGATCTCCCCGTCATCGCAATTGTCCGCGGCCTTGGGGATGGTTAAGGCAGCTTGTTCTAGCGAACATCGTGCGGTAATTGGATCCAGGGTTGTAACTGTCGGGGGTGTGTTGTCGGGTGTTATAGTCACTGCCTGCTTTTGTGTAATGCTTTTGCCCTCATGGGTATAGGTCCATGTGATCATCGTGCTTGTGGTAATTGGGAAGGCGGCATTTGTAGTAGCCATGACCGTTTCCCCCGATCCCTCCCTCCGTGCAACTGTTTTTGGCCGTAGGGGTAGTCACGTCATCTCTCGCAAGTGTACACTGTGAGGGAAGCGCTGGCAGGGAGACTGCATCCGTCTTCAGAGGAATCAACTCATCTCCTGTGATGCCCCAAGAGTAGTCATTGATGAGTTTGTTTCTTGCATCTACGCCTGCACAAGAGTAACGTAATGGGTCAGCTAAGAAAGAGGAGATTGAGGGGGGTATTTCGGTTTCTCCTGCCCCTGTGTCTAAGGTACTCCACCCATTCAGGAGTTTATCGTAGTTTTCGGAAGACATAAGTGACCTTGTAAGCATTCTCCCCATATCCCTCACATTGCTAATATCCCATTTGCTAATGTCTCCGTTGAAGGAAGAATTCCAGAACATGCCCCGCATACTCGTCACCTTGCTCACATTCCACTTACTAATATCTCCGTTGAAAGCTGTTCTCGTAAAAGTATGTCCAAAGAACATGAAATTCATATTTGTTACACTGCTGACATTCCACTTACTGATATCTCCGTTGAAAGTAGATCGCGAAAACATGTATGACATATCTGTCACGCTGCTCACATCCCATTTGCTGAGGTCTTGGTTGAAGTCAGAACCTCTAAACATGTTTGCCATATCTGTCACTTTGCTTACGTCCCAGTTACTAAGGTCTTGGTTGAAAGGATGTCTTTTTGTAAGCCCTCTGTTAATAATAAACTCCCCCGAAAACATACTGCTCATATTCGTTACGCTGCTCACATTCCATGCGCTAATGTCTCCGTTGAAGGAAGTTGCTCTAAACATACTGCTCATATTCGTTACGTTGCCTACGTCCCAGTTGCTGAGGTCTCCGTTGAAATCAGAGTCAAAAAACATGCTTGTCATATTTGTCACATTGCCTACGTCCCATTTGCTGAGGTCTCCGTTGAAGGAAGAATCGCCAAACATGGCACCCATATCCGTCACGCTGCTCACATCCCATTTGCTGAGGTCTCCGTTGAAAGAAGTTTCTCTAAACATGCTCTGCATATTTGTCACGCTGCTTACGTCCCATTTGCTGAGGTCTCCGTTGAAATTAGAGCCAAAAAACATTAAGAACATACTCTTCACGCCCGAAAGATTCGGGACACCCGCATCATCGGCAATTGTCAGGTTTTCACATCCCTCAAAAGCTCTCCGCATGGAAGTCCACTCAATATCTCCCCACTGTTCGATGGTGCGTATCTGATCCCCCGAAGTGTTGTTCTGAAATAAGGAGATATGTGGAAAAGTTCCGCTGATAGTGACCTTGTAGGTTCCTGCTTTAGCATATTCATGTGAAGCATTACCTGTGTAGGTTTTGCTATCTGTAGAGCTGTCACCCCATTCTACGGAGTAGCTGTACGTTGTTCTTGTTCCTCCAACGGTAGGAATGGTAATGGTTTCATTGTCAGAGGTTGTTTGCCACGTCGTGATGAAGGGTTTTGGGTTATCCTGTGCCTGCACAGATAGTGTGAAGAGCAGTACTAAGAACATGAGAAGGGTATTTTTATTTACTATTCCGTTATAGGAGGAAGTAGTTCCCTGTTCCCGTGCAGCCCTTGCCGGCAAGCGTGCATGAAGTGTTTTTGATTGCAGGTTGTAGATTTTTTGGATATTCATGTTTAAAGTATTTTAAGTTCTCAAAAATACAAGTCGGACAAAGTTATTAAAAAAAAGAAAAGTTATATCAATTTTTTTTTGGCACTTTTACAATTGAATAAAAGTCTTGGAAACCACACCTACAGAAGCGAGAAAGCGAAACAGAATGAAGAGTCAGTGAAAAAAAGCCCCCTCTCGCATTATTATGAAAAATACCAAAACTCTATAAGATGAATTTTGCGAATGAGGAGGCTCCGTTTTTATCAAAAAAAATAATAAACAATAAATTTTATTTATCATTTTCACAAAACCAACTATACAATGAAAAAATAATTGCTGCACTTATCTGTTTCTTATCATTATCGCCTGCATTTCCCTGCTTTGTTTTTGACGAATTTGTCTTAACGGGGAAGGGCAGCCTCAAAGCAAAACAGGGCAGAAGGTCGGCAAAATAAGACAACATCCATATAAAAAGAGGTTAGGTTAAGGTTATCATGGATTCAGACATAATCGTAAATTAGTTGAGCATAATTTCCGGATTGCACTCCTCTTTTAATTGCTTCCGTCAAAGCGAGACAGACTGATTTTTTACCGCTTCATCCGGTTGATAGTAACCGGCGATGTTCACAGCCTTTCTTTGTACTTCAACCCTTCAGAACGATCGGCTTTTTTGTTATGTA
This sequence comes from Ekhidna sp., assembly GCA_014323825.1. Taxonomy (GTDB): domain Bacteria; phylum Bacteroidota; class Bacteroidia; order Cytophagales; family Cyclobacteriaceae; genus Ekhidna. The sequence goes on from JACONI010000108.1 coordinate 16,675, forward strand.
CGCATCAGGTGTGCTCCGATTGAATTCCGTTATCCTTCCATTCCGTTCATTGACCCTTCCAAACAGGTCATTCAACTTCAAATCCATTTTTCAGCTTTCCGAAAGATCAGATTTGAATAAAAAAAGACAATGGAAACATTACTAATAATCAGTTTTATAATCCTTTTCTACACCTATGTCGGGTACGGGTCGATAATGTGGCTTTTAGGGCGTTTTAAGCATAAAAATGTATTGACAGAACAGTCCGATTCATCAAGTGAGCCTCCTTCGGTCGCCGTGCTTATTCCTGCCTATAATGAGGAGGATGTGATCGAGGATAAGATCCTTAATTCCATTTCTTTAGATTATCCTACGCTAAAGAAAGATATCTATGTAATAACCGACGGTTCCACTGATCGAACGGTTGAGATTGTAAAGAAATATAATAACGTGATACTTCTCCACAAAGATGAGCGATCGGGTAAGGTTGGTGCTGTCAACAGGGCGATGGATCTGATTCACGCCGAAGTCACTGTTTCGACAGATGCCAATACGCTTCTCAACCGGGATGCTTTAAAGCATTTGGCTGCGTCCTTTTCAGACCCTGAAGTGGTTGCTGTTAGTGGTGAGAAGAAGATTATCAGCGATCGCTCGGAAAATGCAAGCGGTGCCGGTGAGGGGCTTTACTGGAAGTATGAATCCGCTTTAAAAAGGCTGGACTCTCAAGTGAACACAATGGTTGGTGCTGCAGGTGAGTTGATAGCCTACAGAACATGTCGATTTGAGCGTATTCCTGAAAACATGATCATTGAAGACTTCTTTATGACGATGAGGTTTGCAGAGAAAGGATATAAAGTGGCCTACGAGCCGAAGGCATACGCCATGGAAAAACCCAGTGCCTCCGTGAAGGATGAGCTAATAAGAAAAGTGAGGATTTCTGCCGGGGCATTCCAGGCCATTTTAAGTTTTAAGCACCTGCTTAATCCTTCTCATTTTAATATGTTGAGCTTTCAGTACCTCTCTCATCGTGTACTGAGGTGGACCCTTGCACCAATTGCATTGGTAACCCTTTTATTTTCCAATCTGGTGATAGTTGACAGTTCGGAATTCTACTCAAATTTAGCAGCACTTCAGGTAACTTTTTACCTGATGGCCGGAATGGGATACCTGTTAAAACGATTTAAGCTAAAGATGAAGATGCTTCATGTGCCTTTCTATTTCTGCATGATGAATTATGCCGTTATCATAGGATTCTTTCGATTTATGAGAGGTGAGCAGTCTGTTATCTGGGAAAAGTCATTGAGAAGATCATGAAAAAGAAGGTTAGTATCATTACCATAAACTACAATGCCTTAGAGGATACCAAACTTTTTTTAGCATCCATTGAGGCAGGTATGAACTTCTCAAATCTGGATTTAGAAGTAATTGTAGTAGATAATGCTTCAAAGGTATGTCCTCAGGAAATATTGGAAATATATCCATGGGTCAGACTGGTGAAATCTAAATACAATCTTGGTTTTGCCGGGGGCAATAACCTTGGGACCCTTGATAGTAACGGTGATTACCTGTTCTTTATAAATAATGATACAGCGTTAAATCTTATCGACCTGGAAGAGCTTGTTGCTCAGTACGAATCTAACCCTGAGTACGGTCTCTTAACACCCGTAATTCTGAATGAAGATAGAAGTATTCAATATGCCGGTTATACCGAGATCAATACACTTACGGGAAGAAATAAATTAATAAATCAACTGGATGAAAGTCAGGGAATAAAAGACACCGGTTATCCTCATGGAGCGGCCATGCTTATCTCCCGAGAGAACTTTGAGAAGGTTGGGATGATGAGCGAAAACTACTTCCTGTACTACGAGGAACTGGATTGGGGGAGCAGAATCAGAGGTGCGGGGTTAAAGATAGGTGTCTGCCTGTCAAGCAGGATTATTCATAAGGAATCTGCTTCAGTTGGAAAAGTAAGTGAATGCAAGCTTTATTTCATGACTAGGAATCGGATTCTCTATGTAAGAAAACATTTTACAAAAATGCAGCAACTGATTTTCTCTGTTTTCTTCTTTTTGTTTTCTACACCTAAGAACTTACTGACATTCCTTTTAAGGCAAGATTTTAACAGTATCAGAGTTTTCATTGCAGCGGTAACCTGGCACTTCACTAACGATAGATCAAGCAGAAGGCTAGGATATAAATTTGATGGTCTTTTAAAACAATAGAGATGAAGAATATACTCATTTTATCTCTATCAAGACATGACGATGTGAACACATCTGCCACTTTTGAACTGGCGAGGGAATTCTCAGGTTCAAATCGGGTTCTGATCGTGGAGCATCCATACACCTGGACTGAATTGCTTAGAGGACTTACCGGGAAGAAGGGATGGATTCGATTGATTGCTACGCTTTCTTCCCGTCCTTTGATAAGGTTCAAAAGCAGAGTGCGTGTTATGGTTCCTCCGGCGGTATTCCCAACCAATTTTCTGTCTTTTGGTACATGGTACGGCAGACTTTCAAGGAGGAATCACCGGGCCGTTGCAAAATGTGTCAACTCATGGTTGTTAAAAGAAAAGTGGAAGCACTACTATTACATTAATTCTTACAACTATCACTTTCCGGACCTGAATAAATACATGGCCGGTCAGTGTTTAAAGCATGTTTATCACTGCGTGGATCCGATTGTGAAGCCATATACTGTGAAACACGGCATTAGAAATCAAGAGCGGGCAGTTGAAAATGCGGATTTGGTAATTAGCACAGCTCCGCAACTTCAGCACAAGTGGAATTCGGTTAAACCAAGTTTTACAGTTCTTAATGGGGTGAATCACCATCATTTCAATTCTCCCCGGAAATGCGTACCGGCTGTGAGAAGTCTCGGGAAGAAGTTAATTGGCTATTTCGGAGCCATTGAAAGAAGGATTAACTATGAAATGTTGATCGCCACATTCAAAACAAATCCGGACTGGACATTAGTTATGGCAGGGCCTGTTCAGGATGAGTATGTTCCCGCTGAGATTAGAGAAATGCCTAATGTTCATTTTATTGGTAAGTATACCTATGATGAATTGCCTTCTTTGATTTATTCGGTGGATGTCGCAATGATACCCTTTAAAATAGAAGAGGCTGCCGGGTGTATTTATCCCTTAAAACTATATGAGTACATGAGCACGGGCAAGCCTGTTGTGAGCACCCTTTTCAATTCAGATTTACTTATACCCATTGCGGATAAAGTTCACATTGCGAAAAGTGCTGATAAACTCAATGTGGCCATTGAAAATGCTTTGAATGAAAAAGATAACGAAAAACAATTAAGAAGGAAGTCATTTGCTGCCATGAATACCTGGGAGCATCGAGCGAAAATTTTTTTAAACTATTTAAACAAATAAAAAGATGTACAAACTAAAAAAAGACATTAAGAATTATCTGGATCTTCATCCGAATGTGAAGCGAAGAGTACTGAGTCTCTTATTTAAGCGAAAACCTTATCAGACACGACTTAAGGGTATTTTTTGGCTGATTACCATTCTCCCAAAGCATATTCGTTATGGGATATACCTAAGTACAAGGCTGGACCTGGTTCCGTTCAATAAGTTCCGGTTTGGAAAGTATGCCAAACTTGAGAAAAACGTTGTGGTCAACAATGGGATGGGAGATGTTATCATTGAAGATGAAGTGCAGGTCGGAATTGGATGTGTCTTGATCGGGCCGGTTAAAATAGGAAAATATTCGGGACTCTCGCAGTATGTAAGACTGCTTGGTATGCATCACGGCATTGATCCAATTGCTCCGCACCATCACCTGCCCTGTAGCACCGCACCAATAGTATTGGGAGAAGATGTTTTTATTGGAACAGGAACAGTAGTGATGGGCAAGAAAAATGGAGAGACGCTTACACTAGGGGATTATTGCAGGATCGGGGCCAACTCTGTTGTGATGGATGACATACCACCGTACAGTATAGCAGTCGGTAATCCTGCCAAAGTGGTGAGAAAATGGGATTTTACGCATAATAAATGGGTCAAAGTATCCGATAAGCCGGTTATGGAGATATCTCCCGATTTAGTTGCCCCACTGAAATGAGATGGATGATAATTATTGGTAGTGTCTGGGTCCGGAGTAGTGTCCGGGCCTGCTGCCATTTATCCTGATATCTCCTCCGATTAACCTTTGAAAGATATCAGTGATCCTGACTAAATAGAAACAGAATCATTGTTTTCATTTATTTAAAGGAAAAAATATGCTGCCATGAAAAAATTATTTGTACCATATTTTGCTGTACTTATATACGGAGTTTTAGTTGTTGCAAAGGAGAGTCCGGTAAAAACTCCGGAAGATGAATCTGAGATTAACACTCTTCGCGAAGGGGACAAGGGTCTTTGCAAGACAGCAGGCATCGGAGGCGCATGTTCCATAAGAAGTAAGTACTTTCAGAAAAGACTTAAAGCCTAATAAGATGCTATCGAAAAAAAAGATTACTACAGCATTAGGAGGTAATATTATAGAAACCGTCTTAGGGTTCATCGTTATCATGTTTGTAACAAGAAATTATTCACAAGCTGATACAGGAGTCTATTTCATCGTATTAGCTATTGTTTCCATTCTCAACAATCTTAAAGAAGGTTTTTTGCAAAATGGATTTGTAAAATACCTGGTAGAGTTTGATTTTGACAGAGGCGTTCTGAGGACAGGTTTTACCGTCTCGCTGCTATGTGAAACAGTTAAAATCTTATTGTTCCTGTTAATCGCTTTTATCTACAGTCCTGTTCAATCTTTTATCCTTTTTTACGGGTTATATACCATTACCTTTTCTACCTACAGACTGCTGATCTTCATCCATAAAAGCAAGTTAGATATGAAGCAAATCGTGTTTGGTAACTTCATTATACTTTTTGCGACCATCACAGGACTGGCAATACTCTATCTGTTTCGGTTCTCATTGGAGTGGGTGTTTCTGATTATTGGTTCAGCTAATTTGATGGCATTATTGTTCATTCGATCTAACAGGCAGCTTATGGCAGCAAACCTTTTTCGCAGGTATGATAAAAGCATACTTAAAAACATGGTTCATTTTGGGAAATATGGTTTGTTCAGGGAAGTGGCAGGATCTGTTGCCCATCAGGCAGGGATTTTTATCTCGGCCTATTTATTGACATTGGAGGCCGCCTCTATTCTCGGACTTGCTACGAGGTATACTATTTTGATCTCTATTCCGGGAGCAAGCCTTGCCGGGATGCTCTACCCAACCATTTTAAAGGAAGTCCCTAATCGGGATAGATTAGTTGAAGTGGCAAGAGCGGGGATCGGTAAAATGTATGCGCTCCTGATACCTGTCGCTCTGATCATTGTCATTGGTTCACCTTTTGCTATTTACATACTACATGGGGTAAGCTATTTGCCTGCTGCTGTAGTTTTAGCTTTTAAGATGCTGGCATCGGTTTTCCTGATACCACTTGGATCCGGATTTTCGAGCCTTATGAATGCTATCAACAGGCCACAGGAGACCACAAATTTGATGGTCATATCAAGTGTTTCAAATATCATCCTGTCTGTTAGTCTCATATTCTATTTCGGATTATGGGGGGCAGCAGTTGCGCCATTGATAACTGAAATAATAGGAAGCTGCATCATCAGAACAAAGCTTAAGAAGCAGCTGAATTTTGAAGTATTCAACATTGTCAGCTCAATAAAAAATTATTGGTTTTACTGGATTACAAAAATATTACCATGGAAAATATTAAGATATCAGTCATAGTTCCGACTTACAATCGCTTGGAGCTGTTGCAAAAACAGGTACATGCTCTTTTGAATCAAACGCTCCCCTCTCATCAGTACGAGATATTAATTGTGAATGATGGATCTAGGGACGGTACGAAAGAGTACCTGAACATTTTGCAAAAGGATCACTCCAATTTTTGGGTGTTTCATAATCAAAATGGAGGTCCTGCACGTGCAAGAAATACGGCACTAGGTGTGGCTAAAGGAAAAGTCATCGCATTTACGGATGACGATTGTGAGGTAGATAAAAATTGGCTGGCCACAATCCTTCATGAATTTCATGACGGGGTGGTTGGTCTTCAGGGACTGACATTTACCGATAGGAAAAGTGTGACCCCACTGACTCACCAGATTGACAATGAGACAGGCCACAATTCCATACCCACATGCAATGCCGCATACCTTCGGAATTTATTGCATGAAATTGGAGGATTTGATGAAACATTCCCTTATCCGCATAATGAAGATGCAGATGTGGGCTGGCAAATGCAAGAGAGGGGAGAAGTGAAGTTTTGTCAGAATATGCGGGTGTATCACCCTCCGCGTATTGATAAGTTCAGAAAAGTAGCGAAGCGGATGAGCATATTGGAAAGCGAGTTTACACTGTATCGGAAAAATCCCTCACTTTATAAAAAATACAGAGATAAGAATCCTTTGAAACATATCTATTGTCAGGTTTTTGTAAAAAATATGTGGTACTACATGTACTCAAGACTTAGGTATTGGAGAACACCGAAGCTTATGCTTCAAGGCTTTGTATTAACAATTATTTGGTATATCGATCTGATACTAAAGTATCCCAAGTACAAAATGCTTTACCGGATGCTAAAAGAGCCAAATAAGTAGACCTTATTCCTGATTTTATAAAAAATATTATCGTCAATCATTATCATAAACAACATAAACCAACCCAGTACTTGAATTATACTTATACCTTGCTTTTAGTTCCTTTTTATTCGGGTACTTGGATACCTTATTTTCCTTTACCGGAGCCACAAGCCTGTAATGCTTTCTTTTGTGTTGTGTTCATTTTTATAAGCTTTGATCCTTTAACTTCAATTGACCTTTTTTATGAAGTTGAACCTGTATTTGTGTAGGAGGGGTGTTGAATTTCACTTTATCTATAATTTGCTGACTGGTAAGGATTTGAACTTTTGGAAAATATAAAGAAGGCAGTCCTTTTGCATAACTATACTCTAATTCCCCTTTTTTATCAGCGATGATCTCCATATTTACCGTTGGGTCTTTATCGACAATTAAACCACCCATTACCGCTTTTTTTAACTTCATTGTCCCCACTAACTCCCTCACAAATTCAGGCTTGCACTGATCTCCTGTTTTAACACTAAAAACCATTTTACCCCACAAATCTTTACCTGCTTTTACACCTAAATGCATAGTCATTTCTCCATCTACACCTTCATCTCCGCTTTTTCTTTGATTTGGCATACCTCCAACTTCATTTATTAACCAGTCTTGCTTCTGGTAAGCATTCATTTTGTCATAATCTTCTTTTGTCTCAGGGCTTCCGTCTATATAAATATAGTCTTCTCTCTGTGTTACCATGATGTCCTTTAATCTATCCTTTATTACTTGTGTTGTATTAGAGCTAATATCAACACCTATCCATCGATTATTATTTTGGACAGCAGCATGTATGGTTGTGCCGCAGCCGCAAAACGGGTCTAATATTATATCATTAGGATTGCTTCCGTTTTTTACTATTCTATGTAATAACTCAATGGGTTTTTGAGTGTTATATCCTATTCTTTTAACATTTTTTTGATTATGCCCGTCTGTTTGTCCAACTATTGCGTTTATGTCGTCCCAAATATCTCGCCTTGTACAATATCTGTAATACCCTAAATTGTCTTTATATTCTTTAAAACTTTTATGCCCATATTTGCGATGCTGTCTAACAATTTCATCTTTAGTTGAATGAAAAGTCCAATTTTTACTTTTTGAATAAAATAAAATTACATCATGTTTTTTTGCATACCATTTTTTAGAATTTCCTCCGGTTCTATAACCCCAAATAATCTCATTCCTAAAATTCTCTATACCAAAAATGCCATCCATGATGATTTTAATGTAATGACTTGCGGTAGGGTCACAATGAAAATAAATGCTTCCGGTGTCTTTTAAAACTTGCTTCATCAAAACCAACCTTTCAGTCATATACACCAAGTAAACTAACATTTTCCTTTCCTTTGAAGTGCCTGAATTTAATATAGGATCTATCCATGCCTCAAGGAACAACTTTAGACTAGGTGAAATTTCATCAGAGTTTTTTATTATACTTTCAAAGTCTAAAACCATTTGGCGGTTTCTTTTATTCAACTCCCACATATCAGCAAAAGCCTTTTGCTGAGAAGTAACACCCTTCCTTTTAAAAATCAGACTATAATTGCGATTAGAATTAAAGGGAGGATCAAGATAAATTAAATCTACCTTAATATTACTAGCTATCAAATGGTTCAAAGCCTCTTTACAGTCGCAACGGTAAAGCAAATTTTTATCCAATGAAACGATATCGTGCTTTAAAGAATTGATACCTTATATATCACTTTGTTAGTTCCGAATATTTAAGCCTTTTGCCCTGACTGGCAAAACATAAGTTTTTAATTCGGTCTATTGTATCAATTGCAACGTTACCCTCATTTAAGCGAAAAGTAAACTCAACTGACAAGTTTTTCAAATTATTTTGTGGCAACATGTATATATGTCCCAAAATTATAGTTACAGGTAATATTAGAAAAATTTTAACATCCTTACCTTGCCAAAGAAAAAACAATCTAAAGTCCAAATACCATTTCTTCCGTGATAAAAGACTTAATCTTTTTTGTCCAAGAAAAATGGCGAATAGTAAGTGATAAAAGTGGAAGTGGCAATACAGCCAATTATTGGGAGCATCAACCACATTGAAAGCTTAATCAAGGGAAATGGAACTTTTGTTTATCTTGGAGAAAAATGGTTTGACGAATATTGGATTGATTATGACAAAATTGACAAGAAAGACGATGGCGGTAAACCGATCAAAACTTCGGGGGGAAAAATCAAAAAGATAACAGATTTAAAATCGTATCTTGAATACCGAAGGGAACCGATAGACAAAATCAATGATTTGAAAATCGGGAGCAAGAAATGAAAATATTCGTACCACCCATAAAATCACAAGGTATTAAGACCAAACTTGTCGATTGGATTTCGAGAAACGCATCCGAAATGGACTTTGACAGATGGGTTGAGCCTTTTATGGGCACCGGTGTGGTTGCTTTCAATGTTCGACCAAAAAAAGCCTTGTTATGCGATAGCAATCCTCATTTAATTAGATTTTATCAAGCCATACAAGAGAAAGAAATTACAAGCGGACTTGTCAGACAATTTTTGGAAAAAGAAGGGGTAAAACTCTTGGAAACAAACGGCGAATATTATTACGAAGTTCGCAATCGATTTAATTCGGACGGCAATCCCTTAGATTTTCTTTTTTTGAGCCGTTCCTGTTTTAACGGAATGATGCGATTTAATAAAAAGGGAGGTTTTAATGTGCCTTTCTGCAAAAAACCTAATCGATTTGCACAAGCATTGATTACCAAAATCACCAATCAGGTAGAAAATATCTTACAAATCATCGAATGGGGAAACTTCGAATTTAAACATCAAGATTTCCGAGACACGCTATCCAATTTAAAAAATACCGATTTAGTTTACTGTGATCCACCCTATATCGGAAGGCATGTGGACTACTTTGATTCGTGGTCAGCGGAAGAAGAAATTTTATTAAACCAAGGACTTGTAAGTTCAAATTGTAAATTTATTTTATCGACTTGGTTGAGTAACAAATACCGAACAAACGACTACATATTTTCGATTTGGTCAGATTGTAACATTGCTGCCAAAGAACATTTTTACCATGTTGGAGGAAAAGAAACCAACAGAAACGCTGTTTATGAGGCAATACTATCAAACGTAGATTTGATTAATAGCATATCTACAAACGAAATGTACAACCGAATTGAAAACGAAGAATCACGGTTAACCCAAAAAACAGAGAAAAAAGTCGAACAACTTGAATTCCAAACATGGTGTTGAGATTGTAATTTTATACTAGTATTTATTTACCAGGTTAATTGCATAGCAAGCGACTAAACCTGCTGTTTCTGTTCTTAAGGTATTGGGTCCAAGTGAGATCAGTTGAAATTCATTTTTTAAAGCCAGGTCAATCTCCGTTTCGGTGAAATCACCTTCCGGTCCAATCAGGATTAATGTGTCCTCACCCGGGTCAATTGAATCTCCAATATATCTAATATAATTATGACCGGGATTGACATGTGCAATTAATTTTTTTTGCGAATGATGTTCAGATAAAAAGCTGTCTATTGCTATCAAATCATTCAATTTTGGAAGAAACGGATTCTTGGACTGCTTCAAAGCACTTAATACTTTTTTTTCGAGTCGGTCCATTCGGATTTTTTTTCGTTCGGAGTTTTTGGTTTGAATTAAACTGATTTCATCTACTCCCATTTCGGTAAGTTTTTCAACCAACCATTCCATCCTGTTGGTATTCTTTGTGGGAGCTATGGCCAGATGGATTTTAAATGATTTTGGAATGATCGTTTCGGACGCTAAAATTTCAAACTCACAAACCTTCTTTGATATATTGATGATTTTTGATTTATACATACCACCGACTCCATCTAAAATCAATAGTTCATCTCCTACTTTATGCTTGAAAACCTGAATGCAGTGCTTTGCTTCCGCTTCCGGCAGCAAATTGATCCCTTCTTTTATGTTTTTGTGATAAAATGAGTTCATTTAATCTATTTTTGATACATATTTTAACTGAATTACGTAAGTCATCTAATTTTTAGTTAAAAATTTATCTAGCCATACGTAAATTTTTAATTTTGATATATTTTTGCTCAAAATTAAAATGCAAACTATGGCTCATTTAAGATTTAGCGCACTTAATTTAGTGCAAAGCAGGAACAAGATGGAGGTGGAAGCACCTTCAAAAAAAATCTCGGAATACTTTGGTGAGATGGCCTACACAAAAGCTCAGATGCAGGCAACACTTTCTCCGGATGTATTCAGGAAGGTAGCGTATGCGATTGATAATAGAAAGAAAATTGATATTGGAACTGCTGATGCAGTGGCCTCTGCCGTAAAAAACTGGGCACTTGAGAGAGGTGTTACGCACTATACCCACTGGTTTCAGCCACTAACAGGAGCAACAGCAGAAAAACATGATTCGTTCTTTGATCCGGATAAAGGCATTGAGAATTTGAAAGGGGAGGCATTGGTGCAGCAGGAACCGGATGCATCATCTTTTCCCAATGGTGGTATCAGAAGCACTTTTGAAGCACGTGGTTATACGGCTTGGGACCCTTCTTCTCCAATTTTTATTTACAGTAAAACACTTTGCGTTCCAACTATTTTCGTTGCTTATACCGGTGAGGCACTGGATTATAAAGCACCGCTTCTTAAAGCTTTGGAAGCTGTTGACAAAGCGGCTGTAAAAGTTTGCAAACTCTTTGACAGGAATGTATCAAAAGTAAACGCCTCTCTTGGATGGGAGCAGGAATATTTTGTGGTAGACGAGGCTTTGTACAACGCAAGACCCGACTTGGTAATGTCCGGGAGAACGGTATACGGTCACAATTCTGCCAGAGGGCAGCAGTTGGATGATCATTATTTTGGAGCAATTCCTACACGTATTTATGATTACATGAAGGATTTTGAGATTGAAGCACATAAGCTTGGAATTCCATTGATGACACGTCACAATGAAGTAGCACCCGGTCAGTATGAGGTAGCCCCTATGTTTGGGCCTGTAAATACGGCAACAGACCAAAATCAATTGCTGAAGGACGTAATGGATAGAGTTGCGAAAGTGCATAAACTTCGTGTGCTGTTTCACGAAAAGCCTTTTGCTGCACTCAATGGCAGTGGAAAACACAATAACTGGTCACTTGTGACCAATACCGGAGTTAATCTTTACCAGCCAAGCAGCAGTGCAAGGGAAAATTTACAATTCCTGACCTTCTTTGTTACTACTATCAAGGCAGTTCACAAGTACGCAGATATGTTAAGAGCGAGTATCGCTTCTGCCGGTAATGATTTCAGACTTGGCGCAAACGAAGCACCTCCCGCAATTATTTCCGTATTTATTGGTTCTACTTTAACGAAGATTCTTGACAAATTGGAAAAATCAGGAGATATAGATATTGAAAAAGGGGAAAACCTTTACATGAAGCTGGGCATTGATCAAATTCCTGAGATTATCCTTGATAATACCGACAGAAACAGAACTTCACCTTTTGCTTTTACCGGCAATAAGTTTGAATTCAGAGCCGTTGGTTCTGATGCTAATGTTTCGGATCCAATGATGGTATTGAACCTGATTGTTGCAGAGCAACTGACTGACTTTTACAATAAAGTTTCAAAACTCATAAATGAAGGAGAAGAGAAAAGAATAGCGATCATAAAGGTATTAAGACAATATATCACAGAGTCCGGAAGCATTCGATTTGAAGGAGACGGATATTCTGAAGAATGGGTCGTTGAGGCAGAGAAAAGAGGACTCTCAAATGTAAAAGATACCCCTCGTGCACTTGATTTCTCCGTATCTGAGGAAGCACTTGGCTTGTATGATAAGCATAAGGTGATGAGTAAGGTTGGAGCGGTTGCCCGTCATGAGATCAAACTGGAGAATTACATCATGAAAGTTCAAATAGAATCAAGGCTGATGGCTGACCTTGGTCTTAACATGATTATTCCTACAGCTATTAAATATCAGTCTAAGCTGATTGAAAATGCCAAAGGATTGAAAGATCTTGGCATAGATGCAACCGAGATCAAAACAACAATTGAGAAGATTTCGACTCACATAAATAATGTGAGGAGACTTTCTTATGAAATGATCGAGGAGCGTAAAAGGGTTAATAAAATAGAAGATACCCGGGAAATGGCGATTGAGTATTGTGATAACGTGAAGGGAAAATACTTTGATGAACTAAGATATGCAGTAGATAAGCTGGAGTTTTTAGTAGATGATGAAGACTGGCCGCTTCCAAAGTACAGAGAAATGCTATTTATCCGATAAACTGAAAGCCCTCTTATCCGAAGCGGGAGTTATTCGGATTTTTAGGAGAGGTCATCACAGTTTGATAGGAAATGATCGATCCGGACGATAAAGTATAAAATCTCATGAAGTAATTAAAACAGACATATTCATTCTTCCCATCAAAGTATAATATCCGGGAAATCAAAATATGCACTTCCCCGACCTCCGGGCAATTATTTTATCTGTTAAGTAGTCATTGTTATTGATTGAGCAGAAATTGTTGTCCGATCAGCCGTTTTATTTCCATTAAGCAGTTATTTCGGATTACCGGGAAGTTTTCTATTGCTTTATAAACTTCAGCAAACGCCCGTCCGGCAGTTGAATAAGGTATAGGCCGCTTTGCAGAGAAGCTGCATCTATCCTTGTGTTTGTGGTGCTTTTCAGTACTAACTCCCCGCCGAGACTCAGTACCCGAATCGGACTTTCCACGGGAGATTGCACCTCCACGTAACGCCCCGAAGGGTTGGGGAAGACCACTGCTTCCAACGCATCATCCGCTGCACTTAGCACACAGGGAGTAATCGTCACCTTCTGCGTTTGGGTGGCTTCATTGCCCGATTTATCTCTATAAGTCCACGTGATGGTTTGGCTTTCCATAATGGGAAAGGAGGCATCTGTTTCTGCTGTAAGCGTTCCATCGCAATTGTCCGTGGCGGTGGGTTCGGGCAAGTCATCTTCCGCCAGCGAACAGGCTGCGGTAATTGCGGTCAGCGTGCCTGAAACTCTCGGGGGCATGGTATCGTCTATGGTCACTTCCTGCGTTTGAGTGGCGGTCTTGCTGCCGTCGGTGTAAGTCCACGTGATGGTGGTGTTCGTTGTGATCGGCGGGGTAACATCAGGTTCAGCCGTGAGGGTATTTCCCGCACAATTCCTGGCAGTGGGTGCAGCGAGGGAAGCGATCTCACACTGTTCGTTAAGCAGAAGCAATGAATTTACTTCCGGCACCAGTACATCGGTGATGGTCACCTCCTGCGTTTGTGTAGTCGTGCTGCCTGCATTATCTTCATACGTCCATGTGATGACCCCGTTTGCCGTCATCGGGAAGGCAGCATCAGGTGTGCCCGTAACGGTTGTTCCCGAGCAATCCGTAGCTTCAGGTGCGGTCACATCACCTGCCTCCACCTTGCACGCTTCGGAGATTACCGGCAAGTCCGGGAGGACAGGCACCGGAGCCTTGTTTATGGTCACGTCCTGCGTTTGTTCGGACATATTGCCGTTCTCGTCCGTGTATACCCACGTGATGGTTCCGCTTTCCGTGATGGGGAATGTGGTGTCGGTTTTGAGTGCCACGTTGACCGTTCCTCCACAGTTGTCTGCGGGTGCAGCAGGTTCGGTCAGGTCAGTTTCCGCATTGATCGGGCATTGTGCGGTAACCGCAGCTAAGCTCCCTGTAACTGTCGGGGGTGTGGTGTCTTCTGTTATGGTTACGGTCTGTGTTTGTACAATGCTTTTGCTGTTATGGGTATAGGTCCACGTAATGAGGGTA
>JACONI010000109.1 GCA_014323825.1 Ekhidna sp.
CGATAATAATGGCAATACAGCCATCCAAACGCAGGCCGTGGTGATTACCGATGCGGCTCCGGTGCCTGTTGCAAATAGTCTGACATCACTAACCGCAGCATGTTCGCTTGCTGAAGAAACTGTGATCGTTCCCACCGCTGCGGATGCTTGTGACGGGGAGATCACTGCCACCACAACAGTTGCGTTCCCTCTTACGGAAAGCGGGACCATCACGTGGACGTACACCGATAATAATGGCAACACAGCCATCCAAACGCAGGCCGTGGTGATTACAGCGTGTGTGGAATCACCTCTTGGCTCTTCGGATGGTGTGGTGGAAGCAGTGGTCTATCCCAATCCTGCGGGTCGTTATGTGGAAGTGCAGTCTCCTGTTGGAAGCCCGATTCGCATACTGAGCGTTGGCGGAGATTTGTTGTTGGAAGGCACCACGAACACAAAGGTGGATATAGCCTCCCTGCACAGCGGCCTGTATCTGGTACAACTGTCGGACGGGCATTTACTGAAGTTTGTAAAGAAGTAAAAAATCTTTTTGCGGCATCCTCTTCATAAGGAGGTGCCGTTTTTTTTATCACTGACGGCCTTCAAGATTGTATATTTATTAGTTAAATAGAAAATATCGGAATTTTATAAAAGGAATAATAGAAGCGATTATTCAGTTATGATTTCAGATGTTCAATGTATTAAACACTGCTCTATCATTCTTATTCTTGTATTTTCGGGAATTTGTTTTGATTATATCAAAAATTAAGCCGAAATTGTTCATCAGAAATGATAACAGTCGTTACTAAAGGGATTAAGGTTTCAGTTGAAACAAATTATCAGCCTGAATATTCTCAGCCTGCTCATGAACGTTTTGTATTTACTTATAGAATAACTATTGAAAATAACTCCAACCATACTGTTCAGCTAAAAGCAAGACATTGGGATATTTATGACATTGCTTATCCAAAATATGAAGTTGAAGGTGAGGGTGTCGTGGGAAAACAACCCATTCTGGAGTTAGGAGAAATACACCGGTATGTATCCGGCTGTAATCTAAGATTCGGTGTTGGTAAAATGAGCGGATACTACATCATGGCGCACATCCCGGATGGCAGACTTTTCAATGTTGATATTCCTGAGTTCATTATGATAGTCCCATTTAAGTTGAATTGAATTATAAGATCCTTTTTTTTCGACTTTTCAGTTATATCTCTTATCTCATCCGGGCGAAGAGCCTTCACGGAGTGCATTCTCCGTTTGTCTGTCAGTTAATCACAAGATGTATTAAACCGGCAGCTAAAACCAAATTTGATAATATTGAAAAGTTGAGGCAGGATTTGCTGGGTAATCATGAACTCATTGAGGTTGCAGATTTCAAAAATCAAACCTCTGAAATAAGACGTATAAGTAGCATTGCAATGACTTCTTTAAGCACAAGGAAGTCTTCATCCTTCCTCTATCACCTTGCCAATTATTTAAATGCCGAGTCAGGCATAGAGACAGGCACTTCGTTAGGGATTAATACGCTGTATCTTACAAAAAGCAGCTTAAAATCTGTTACAACCATAGAAAGGTCGCAAATAATCGCCTCGCTTGCCAGAAATAACATCTCGGCAATTTCTAAAAAAGCAAGGGTTGTGAATGGTGATATTTATAAAGTACTTGAAGAAGAAATCGCAAGGAGCAGGCCGGATTTCTATTTTCTTGATGCAGATCATCACTCATCTGCGATTGCATTCTGCATAGATTTAATACTGAAGCATACCCCTCAAAGCAAATGCATCGTTATTCACGACATTTATCGGTCAAAAGATATGAAAGAGATTTGGCAGCAACTCATCCAGGATCCCAGATTTACTTTAACCATTGATTTGTTTCAGACTGGTCTTCTTTTCCCTAATCTCGAAATGCCTAAACAACATTTTACTTTGTATTTCTAAAGCCATTCATTTTTTACTTTTACAAACTGAAAATCATACGGATGAACGAAAATCAAAAAGAATATATAACCCCAAAAAAGAACAAGACATCGGTCTTTATCATCGTAATCTCACTTTTACTGATAGCCGTTTTTTTCTTTTACTATCAAAACCGGCAGCTGGAAGCCGAAAAAGAAAGGCAACAAAAAGAAATATCCCGGACTTACCTCAAGCTTGATTCAGTATCAAATGAACTGGATATTCGCATTAAAGAAATAACTGCACTTGGGGGAAGGGCAGATACGTTAGAATATCTGAAAGCTCAACTGGAAACTGATAAAAAACAGCTGTTACTGGATGCGGAATATCAACGGGCAGTAATAACAAAACTTAACAGCAGAGTAGATGGCTATAAGGAATTGTTACTGATAAAAGACGAGGAGATTGAACAACTCAAAGTGTTTAACAACCGACTTACAAAGGAGAACACGTCATTAAAAGTCGAAAAAAACCGACTAAATGAATCCATTCAGCAGCTAAAGGAAAATACACAAGAATTAGAGCAGAAAGTTGCTCAGGCCTCAAGACTTGAAATTCAAGGGATGAAGATCATCGCCGTAAGTAAAAGAGGTAAAGAAAGGGATAATCAGGAGTATAGAAATCGTCATATCGATCAACTTAAAATTCAATTCACTGTACTTGAAAATGAAATTGCTCCCATTGAAGGAAAAGGGTTATTACTCCGTGTAGTTGCACCTGACGGTAATGTCTTGTTTGATGTCACCCGAGGTTCAGGCTCATTTTCTTTTGAAAATCGAGAGCTTTTTTACACGGCCAAACAGGAGATTCTCTACGATAGAAACAGTCAGTTGGTAACGTTCTTATACAACAAAGGAAGCGAGTATGCTATTGGTCAGCACATGGTTGAAGTTTATACGGACGATTACCTGATAGGCCGGGGAACTTTCACCATAAAATAACCTCACGTATTTCATTTTATTTTTGCATTTTGTAGCAAAAGCATTAAACTTGCGATTTTATTTTTAAATACTAATTCTTATTTATCTAAAATATGAAGAATTACGAGACGGTATTCATTTTGACTCCCGTTTTGTCTGAAGCTCAGATGAAGGATACTGTCGGAAAATTCAAAAAAGTTCTTACCGACAGTGGTGCAAAAATCATTAACGAAGAGAACTGGGGACTGCAAAAACTTGCATATCCTATTCAGCATAAGATCACCGGGTTTTATCAGCTGTTTGAATTCCGAGCAGAACCTGAACTCATCGCTCAGCTGGAGACAGAATACAGGAGAGACGAAGCAGTCATGAGATTTCTTACGACTACACTTGACAAACACGCTGTTATATATAACGAACGCAGGAGAAAAGGTGCATTTAAGAAAAATAAAGAAGAAGATAAGGAGGCGATCACATGACACTACAGAACGAACCAATCAACAGGGAACAGAAAAAGAAAAAGTACTGCCGGTTCAAAAAGAACGGCATCAAGTATATTGATTACAAAGATCCTGAGTTCCTTTTAAAGTTTGTGAATGAGCAGGGAAAGATCCTTCCCCGAAGATTAACAGGAACAAGCCTTAAATATCAAAGAAAGGTATCACAGGCAATCAAAAGGTCAAGACACCTTGCTTTAATGCCTTATATCGGTGATTCCCTTAAATAATTGCACCCATGGAAGTAATACTAAGAAAAGACATACAGGGTCTCGGACATAAAAATGACACGGTATCCGTAAAGCCCGGATATGGCAGGAACTTTCTGATTCCAAGAGGGATGGCAATGATTGCGAGCACATCTAACAGAAAGATGATTGAAGAAGAAATTCGTCAGGCCTCACACAAAGCTGAAAAAGCCAGAAAAGATGCTGTCAAAATCGCAGAAAAGATTGGAGACCTCACGATAGAGATCAAAACCAAGGCCGGTGAGAAGGGTAGAATTTTCGGAGCAATTACACCTATTCAGATAGCTGAGGCACTTGCCGCAAAAGGACACAAGGTAGATAGAAAGCGAATTTTCATTGAGCAGAAAATCAGGGAATTAGGCGAGTACAGTGCCTTGCTTGACCTGCACAGGGAAGTGCAGCATTCGGTGAAATTGAAAATTGTAGCCGAATAAGAAGCCGGGTATTTTAAGGTAAAACTCCCTACTTTTAGTTTAGGGCTTGATAAAGGGAGTTGTACCTGTAATAGAAATGTTAAAATATGTTAAAAAGCAACACAAATAAATATAATCTTCCGTAGTATTACACTAACAGTACATACCACGCTACATTCTGAATTTTCAGGAAGCGTACCAGGGTGTGTCATTTATTTTCAAAAAGAGCACTTAAAAAGTGCTCTTTTTTATTAACTTCGGTAGCATTGAATAAATATCTTTTTTATGCACTTTTCTTTTATTTGCTGATTTTACCAAATATTCGGTAATTATGTTCAGTAAAGAAGCCATTACCATACCACAACAAATAAAAAGATTAAAAGAAAGAGGTTTGCGGATTTTCAACGAAAAGGAAGCTGAAAAATACCTTTCAAATGTTAGTTATTACAGGTTAGGGGAATATTGGTATGTAATGGTAAAAGAACCTAAAAAAAAGCATTTTTTTGAAAACGGAAGTACATTTGAAAATGTAATAACATTGTACAATTTTGATGCCGAACTTCGTTTATTGCTATTTAATGTAATTGAAAAAATTGAAATTAGTTTACGTACAAAATTAATTTATCACCTTTCATGCGAAAAGGATCCTTGGTGGTTTTGTAATTCCGGTATTTTTAAAGACCAGATACAATTTTCAAAGACTCTTTCCACTATTGAAAGAGACATATCAAGAGCGAAAAATAATAATATTACTATAAAAAATCACTTCAAAAAATATAAAAATGATTCAAGATTTCCGCCTGCTTGGAAAACCCTGGAACAAGTAAGTTTTGGTAATCTGTCTAAATTATATGGTAATTTAAAACATGACATAACAGCAAAGGATAAAATTGCAAAAGAATATGGTGCAGTTCATCACTCCTATTTAACAAACTGGCTACAATCAATTAGCCAAATAAGGAATCTTTGTGCACATCACTCAAGACTTTGGAACAGGAAATTAACCACAACAGTTAAACTACTTACAAAACCACCAAATCCTTGGATTGAGGATTTACCAAAAACTGATGAAATGCGACAATTATATGTGAATATGTGTTTAATGAAATATTTACTAAACACCATACATTCCGATAATAATTTCACTCAGTGTTTAAATAGCTTATTTAAAAAATATCCTGATGTTAATCTTGAAGACTTGGGAATCAAAAAAGACTGGCAGAAAGAACCTTTATGGAAATGATCTAAAAATGGCAGAAAGAGAACAGCAAAAAATCGCTGACTGCTTTTCAATCTTTGACGATTTGATTGACGACCAATCTAGAAAAATTAAAGCCCTCAATCTTCAAAAGAAAGGTTTAATGCAAAGGTTGTTTGTATATTTATAATAACAGAACCCGGGTTGCATACCATAAGAACTGCTCTCGGGTCATTTTTTTACATAGGCTATGGTAACTAAACCACCATTCAACATAGCAAAACAAATACAGCAACTTAAAAGCAGAGATATGCTGTTTGAAGAAGCGGATGCTCTCGCCCCGGTCTTGTATCACAATGAGCCCTCTGCCTCTAATTACTTCCATAGTTAACCACGTATAACAATATATTTACAAGCTATAAATTCAATTTAGTAAAAAAACAATAAAATTCATAGATGAACTTAATAGCATCAGGCATTAAAAAGGGATTGATCTCGTTTGATGAGGAGCGTAAGTACATCACTTACGTTTACCTGAAGAAAAAGAGAGGGTACAGGCAGAGACCTTTCTGAAGCTCATTCTTGTTTACGGTTATCCCGTAGAGCGCATCCGGCAGTTTGTAACGGTCACCATGGGCTCCTCCACCAAAGAAGCCGACATTTTGGGTTACAATGATGATAAATGCGAAGAGCCGCATATCATCGTGGAATGCAAAAAACCGGAAGCATCGGAACTAGAGTTTGAGCAGGCCATTGAACAGGGGTTCGCTTATTGCTACGCAACGGCCAAGACCATAAAATTCCTCTGGGTAACCTCGGGAATCAAAGACAGCTATTTTGAGGTGGATAAAGAAACGCAGGAGCATATCTCTGTTCCGGATATTCCACGGCAGGGTGTCACCCGGCTGTCCGAATACAAATATGCAAAAGGGGGCATTAACCAAAACGCAGCAGAACCGGAGGTTGAGTATGGCAAACAAAAATTCTTTGAGCTGGAAAAGGTAAGCGAAGAGGAATTGACCCGGCGTTTTAGGATGGCACACCAATCGCTCTGGGCAGGAGGCGAACTCAATCCTTCCGAAGCGTTTGACGAACTGGATAAGCTCATCTTCTGCAAGCTATGGGACGAACACCACCCGCGTAAAACCGGAGATCCCTATCAATTCCAGATTTTCAGGGAAAGCACCGAAGAGAAAACCACGCAAGCCCTTTACAAACGAGTACTTGACCTATATGCCGAAGGTAAAAAGCGGGACCCGGAGGTATTCAAAGACGATATCCGATTGAAGGCGGCCAAAGTAAGAACCGTTGTTACCTATCTGGAAGGCATCAACCTCAGCAATACAGACCTGGACAGCAAGGGCAGAGCCTTTGAAGCCTTTATGGGAAGCTACTTTCGGGGGGATTTCGGACAATTCTTTACCCCCCGAAACATTGTAAAGTTCATTGTGGATGTCCTGCCCATTGATAACACCTCAAGGGTGCTGGACACTTCCTGCGGCAGCGGCGGATTCCTTTTATATGCACTGGATAAAGTAAGAGCGCAGGCCAACGAATACTACGATGAAGCCCCAGTAAAACATTATAAATACTGGCATGATTTCGCTGAAAAAAACCTCTTCGGCATTGAGATCAATGAGCAGATTGCACGCACGGCCAAGATGAACATGATCATTCATGATGACGGCCACACCAATGTCATCGCTGCTGACGGCTTGTTACCGAGTGAAGAACTGATAAAGAAGAGCGGAAATGCAGCGTTCAAGGATGATTCATTCGATTTTATCATTACCAATCCGCCCTTCGGCTCCTCTGTGAAGCAAACCGAAAGGGCTTATATGAACCAATACCGTATGGCGATTAAAAAGGAAGATTGGCTGGACGTGAAAAAGCAGGGAGCAAAAAGCAGAGCCAACCAAAGTACGGAAGTCATGTTCATAGAGCAGTGCTATAAATTCCTGAAGCCCGGCGGCTACCTGGCTATTGTTATTCCCGATGGCATACTCACCAATAGCAGCCTGCAATATGTGCGGGATCAAATAGAAGATTGGTTTAGAATTGTGGCGGTGATTTCCATGCCGCAGGATGCGTTTACTCACACGGGTGCAGGGGTGAAAAGTTCGGTCATGTTTCTGCGGAAACTCACGACCCAACGCAGTGATGCCATACAAGCCAAAAAAACAGCCCTTCAAAACCAACTTCTTAAAAACCAAAAGTTTGAACAGCAAATAGCCGATTGGGAAAAGGAAAAGAAGCAAATCCTGAAAGACCGTACAGGCTTTGACAACACCACAGGCAAAACGGAAAAGAAAGACATAGAAGCCGCGCAGGCCTTCAAAGATTGGAAAGCCGAGATCAGTGCGGAATACAACCAAAAGATCAATGACCTGAAAGAGCAGTTAGCCGACCTTTATTTGGAAGAGAAACAAAAAGCAC
Source organism: Ekhidna sp. (assembly GCA_014323825.1). Lineage (GTDB taxonomy): Bacteria > Bacteroidota > Bacteroidia > Cytophagales > Cyclobacteriaceae > Ekhidna. The sequence goes on from JACONI010000109.1 coordinate 7,653, forward strand.
TGGAGGACTATCCCCTCTTTATGGCCATTGCTGAAAAGATAGGATACGATGCCACAGGCAAATCCATTGCTCAAAATGACCTGCACACGATCGGAGAGGAGCTCAGGCGGTTTTTAATTGCACAGCAAAAGGACGAAACCGATTTTTTCGGCTAAGCCCCGACCCGTCAAACATTTATTTGGTGCGTTGGGGCGAGATGGAGGGAAGACTGGACCTGCTATTTTATAAGCTTAATCGAAGTTTTAAAAATGCTGTCTATGTAAAGGATATTGCGGATATAAAAGGTGGGAAAAGATTACCCAAAGGACACCATTACATTCAAGATAATAGAGGATACAAATATTTGAGAGTGAAAGATATTCAAGATAATGATGTTGATTACTCTTCCTTGTATAATATTACTGAGAAGACATTTCAAATACTCAATAGGTATGAGTTAAATTTTGGTGAATTATTTATTTCAATTGCAGGTACTATTGGAAAGATTGGTTGCTTCAACAAGCTACTAGAAGATAAAAGCAGTATAAATCCCAAGTATCTCAAATATATCCTTCAGTCTGATGTAATCCAAGAACAAATTGAAGCTAATTATATTCAGACTACTATTCCTAAATTAGGTTTAGATAGAATAGGGAAACTTAAAATTCCCCTCCTTCCGAAAGAAATCCAACAACAAATTATAGATGTGATGAACAACGCATATTTGGATAAAAGAGCCAAAGAAAAGCAAGCAAACGAGTTACTCTCCTCCATCGACACCTACATCCTGAACGAACTAGGCATCACCCTGCCCGAAAGAGACACAAGCATGGAAGCCCGAATGTTTCAAACCACCTTTCGGCAAGTGTCCGGAAGAAGGTTTGATCCCAAACTCTTTGATACACATTCACAGAATCTATTTGCAACAATTAAAAATGTAAAATATCCTAAAGAACCGTTAAAGAAACTTATCATACATTCAATAGCAGGTGATTGGGGAATTGATGAAGAAATGGAAGTAAAGGAAAATAAGTATGATACCTGTCTTGTTATCAGAGCTACAGAGTTTGACAATCTCTATAATCTTAAATTAGAAAATAGCAGAGTTAGGTATAGAAAAATCAAAAAGGACAGGATCAAACAACTTGACATTCAACCTTAAACCTTATGACTTACTCATAGAAAAATCAGGTGGCAGCCCTGATCAGCCAGTTGGCAGAATTTCATTGCTTACAAAAGATTTATTTGAAAATAATACGCTTTGTTATAGTAATTTCATTCATAAAATAAGAGTGGACACTACAAAGGTTGACCCCTCCTATTTATTCTGTTTCCTTAAAACCATTCACAATATCAAAATCACTGAGATTATGCAAAGCCAAACTAATGGCATACGCAATCTCATTATGAGTGAGTACTTCAATCAATCTATTGTGCTGCCAAAATTGGAAAAGCAGATAGAGATTGGCAAAGAAGCGAACCGCAGAAGGCTTGAAGCCCGGCGGCTGTCCGAAGAGGCGGATAAGGTATTGGAAGAGGCCCGGGCTGAAATAGAGCGGATGATACTTGGGTGATCGGATGGCTTCTTGTTTCAGAACGCACCAAATGCTCAGCAATAACCCCGTATCGGGCAAAGACAAACCCGTATCGGATAAAAACAACCCCGTATCGGGCGAGGACAACCCCGTATCGGATAAAAACAACCCCGTATCGGGCAAGAACAACCCCGTATCGGGCAAGGACAACCCCGTATCGGATAAAAACAACCCCGTATCAGGCAAGAACAACCCCGTATTGGAGGAAAATAACCTCAGATCTGGAACTTTTGGAAAGTTTCAACCTTTCCAAAAGTTGATCCGTCCTGAAATAGCCGCCCCAAGTAAAAAAATAAGGTCGGCGCTTTTGCTGCCTGTAAGTCTATAATTACCTTCGCAAATACCATTAAAGATGATCCCGAACCCCTGCCATAAAGTTAAAAGAACATGAAACAATGGATAAAGAAAACTTTGCAGCGTGCAGGCGGCACATTGAAGTATATAGGAACGTCCCTGAAACGTTTTTACGACACACTTGGAGGAATAGGTATAGCAGGCTTAGTCATAAGTATCACGGCATTCTGTCTCCTTACGTTTGGATTTTCTTCAGTAAAGTGCATGTTCCCGCACATAAGTGATCCTGAGAAAATACGGCTTTTAGGCGGGGCAATAACTCCCGGTTTGGTGCTTGTGGGGCTTGGACTGAATGCGAAGCGTACTCGGCAATATGAAAAGCAGTTGGAAACACAGGAGAAAGGGCTCTATGCAGAGCGGCTAAAGTCCGCGATCACCCTGTTGAGCGACAGGGCCGTAAGCATACAGTTGGGAGCCGTATCCCTGCTTCAGATGTTAGCACAGGAGGTGCCCGGAACCAAAGAGGAAAAAAGAAAAAACGCACGGAAATACAGGAGATATTATGCTCCTTCGTCAGAACCGCAACGAATACGAAGCGATATAAAGAAGGACATGAACAAGAACCCTCGGATATCATCCGTAAAATTCTGGATACAGTGACAAACAGGGAAAATAGAAGCCTACCTCTTTTTGATACCCAAAAAACAGACCTTTCATACGCCTATTTACGAGGGGCTAAGTTGCAAGGGGCTAATTATACAATGGGCTAAGTTGATTAAGGCTGATTTACAAAGGGCTAATTTGTTTCGGGCTGATTTGCAAGGAGCGAATTTATCTTCTGCAAAGATTGGTCGTCACTACAAAGAATGGCTAACGGGCATCAGCATACAGGGTATCTATGAGGTTAAATGGATATGATTGATTAAAACTTCGTAAAATGTCAGTTGTCATTCTTTCCATTCATCACCGCATAAGGTTTGTTTGTTTCGTGCGTTCTTTCACCTATTGAAAAACAGCAAGAGATCATAACGGAAGCCAACCGCAGAAGGCTTGAAGCCCGGCGGCTGTCCGAAGAAGCGGATAAGGTATTGGAAGAAGCCCGAGCTGAAATAGAACGGATGATACTTCGATAATTGAATGTCTTCTTGTTTCAGAACAACGCTTTGCAAAAACCACTAGAGGCAGAACGTTTTACAAGAAGGTAAATTTACAAACTACATCCAGACGGGCAAGGACAGCAACCTTCAAAGTTTTCAAAACCTTGAAGGTTTAAATAACGACGATAGCATCGTAGTAGCCATCTCTGCTTTGGCAAAGCATTCACTTTTATGAAGGTTTGAACTCTACACCAATGACGGATCGGGGGTTTTTACTCTTTGATATTCACGCTTTTGATTTTGCCGGAGCCGTCATTCTCGAATAAGAGCTTTCCAACTTCTCTGACATATCTCAGCGGTATTTTGGGGTTGTTAATGTCTTTTCCTCTGTCATTGTGCCATTTATTTTCCCACTTGATGTAGTAAGATTCTAAGTCTGTTGGAGTTAATTTATAAATTTCTAGAAGCTCAATGCCTCTGTATACGGCAAAAATCCAGTCTACTTTTCTGTATTTTTCAATGATAGCAGGGTTCATGTGGTGATGTGTTGAGAAATTTTTGGTTAAGGAAATGTTCACAGATTTAAGTTCGTACTCATTTCCACCATCGTCAACCGCATCATTGCCCTCCCGCCCCGGAAGGTCTGAGAGTCCCGTAATTAAAAGAACTTGTAATAATTTACCTCCATTATCTTGGAAAATGTCATTTATTCCATTTTTTGTTGCTAAGTCTTGAAGTATTATTAAAGAAGGATAAATCAGATTAAAAATGTCAATGGCCTCATAAGACGCATCCGGTTTGCTAACAGCATGCTCTTCATTTACATCTGACATTAATAAATCGGCAACATCTATTTTAAGGGCTTGAGCTATTGAACAAAGCTTTTCAGTTGAAATGTTTTGCTTTGCATTTTCAATATAACCTATGTAAGTTCGATCAATATCTGCTTTAAATGCTAATTCTTCTTGGGTATACCCAAGTTGTTTGCGGTATTTCATTACGTTTTCCGCAATGACATGAAGTAAATCTGATATTTGATTTAATAATGCCATAAAGCAACAAAACTGTTAAATATAATCGGAGCTTCTCTCCGAATATATTCGGAGAATTATTATATTTGCGATGTGAACATAGCATACGCTACTCAATACGGCAATCAGGTAATAGGGGATACTCTTGAGGTGCTTCAAAGATATGAAGATAACAGTATTGATCTAGTAATGACCAGCCCTCCTTTTGCACTTTTAAGAGTAAAGGAATACGGAAACGAGGATCAAGTAAATTACGTCCGATGGTTATCAAAATTTGCGAAATTAGTTCATAGGAAGCTTAAACCAACCGGTAGCTTCATCATTGATTTAGGGGGAGCATATAAAAGAGGTTTACCTGTTAGAAGTTTATATAATTTCAGAATACCCATTGAATTTTGCGACAGGCTTGGATTCTACCTGGCAGAGGATTTTTATTGGTATAATCCGTCAAAGCTGCCTAGCCCAATCGAGTGGGTAAATAAAAGAAAGATCAGAGTTAAAGATGCAGTCAATAATGTTTGGTGGTTTTCTAAAACACCCTATCCGAAAGCAGATGTAACTAAGGTACTTGCACCATACAGTGAAAGGATGAAGAAACTGCTTGAAAATCCCGAAGCGTATTACTCTCCGAAAGAACGACCCTCCGGTCATAATATCAGCTCGAATTTTAACAATAATGGCGGTGCGATTCCTCCGAATTTATTGCAGATTCCTAATTCTGAGTCCAATTCAAACTACCTGGCAAATTGTAAGAAGGCAGGATTAAGAGGTCATCCGGCTCGATATCCACAAAAACTACCGGAGTTCTTCATTAAGTACTTGACAGACAAAGACGATTTGGTCGTTGATATATTTGGGGGATCAAATACCACAGGTTTCACCGCAGAGCAACTAAAGAGGAATTGGGTAAGTATTGAGTTAGATCCTTCGTATGCAGCAATATCTTCTTTCAGGTTCTTACCGAAAGGTATGAGTGAAAGAGACCTATTAAATGTCTATTATTCAATACTTTCAGGTAAGAAAGTTGAGATTATGGATTTTCTCTCAAATGACCGTCATGTTCCGAGTGTAACCAAAAAGTTTGTTGTTCAGAGGTTGAAGGATATGCAAAGTTTACCTACTCTTGATAAATCACAGCAATTAGTTTTGGAGAACTTGGAAAAAGCAGAATCTGTTCTTGCATAATCCCTCATCATTCAGTGTAAAGCATTTGACTTTGATAATGTATTCTTTCAAACGCTGTGTTGCCCATATTCGAAATTGCATTACCTGTGCTGACTTCGCCCGCTACCCAACCAAAATAATCACATCCAAATTGTAGTAGTTAGGAACTTTTTGCTGAAATTCGGAAATTCCGAATTTCTGTAAGGTGTCTTCTTTTTCCGGTTCTCCTTCCTAATAAATATTTTGAATATGCTCGTTGATGGTGGATTTTGCTTTGCCAGATAACTCAGCCATTTGCTCTTGTGTAAGCCAAACGGTCTCATTCTCCAAACGAACATCTATTTTGATGCTGCCGTATTGGTTTTTATCTATTGAAATTTCTCTATTCACCATCTTATTTAGTTTTGCTAAGGTATTGGAAGAAGCCCGGGCTGAAATAGAACGGATGATACTTGGATAAACGAATGAAAAAAATCATACCATTTTTATTTTTTATCTCTTGCATAAATACAGAAGACACACGACACATGAACGAACTTTCAAAATCTACCTCCCCCTACCTGTTGCAGCACGCCAAAAACCCCGTGCATTGGAAAGAGTGGAGTCAGGAGGCCCTGTCCATAGCTAAAGAGGAAGATAAACCCATCATCGTGAGCATCGGCTACAGCAGTTGTCACTGGTGCCATGTAATGGAAAAAGAGTCTTTTGAGGATAGCACAGTAGCCCGGCTGATGAATGAAAATTTCATTAACATAAAAGTAGACAGAGAAGAAAGGCCGGATGTGGATCAGGTCTACATGGATGCTGTTCAAACCATGGGACTAAGAGGCGGATGGCCATTAAACGTTCTTCTTACACCGGATCAAAAACCGTTTTACGGAGGCACTTACTTTCCCAAAGAAGGTTGGATAAATCTTTTGAACAGCATCACTGAGGCCTTTGAGAATAAACGGGAGAAAATCAATGAATCAGCTGAAGCGTTCACCAAAAACCTTCAACTCGAAGAGAGCAAAAAGTATTCCCTGAAAGGCACAGCACATCAACTTTCCGGTGATGAAGTCAACCTGATTTACAACAACCTTTCTTCAAAGTTTGATTCAATAAATGGCGGAGTTAAAAAGTCACCGAAATTTCCAATGCCGTCAGTATGGCAATATTTAGCAGTGCATCACCTGCTGACAAATGATCAAAAAGCACGGGGTCATTTTGAGTTTACGCTGGAGAAAATTGCAGATGGAGGCATCTATGACCATATTGGTGGAGGTTTTGCCCGATACAGTACCGATGAGGAATGGCATATTCCCCATTTTGAGAAGATGCTCTACGATAATGGCCAGTTGCTAAGTCTTTACGCAAATGGTTTCAAAATCAGCAAAAATCAAAAATTTGAAGAGGTGATCCGGGAAACCGTCGAATGGCTCAGCAGAGAAATGCTTGACGAAAGCGGTGGTTTTTACTCTGCGCTTGATGCAGACAGCGAAGGTGAAGAAGGAAAGTTTTATGTGTGGCAAAATAAAGAAATCAAGGATCTGGCTAAAGAAAACTATGGCTGGTTAGCTGAGTATTTTGATGTGAGAGAGGAAGGAAACTGGGAACATAAAAATGTCTTGAGATCGGTAATAGCAAAAGATAAAATTGCTGAAAAGTTTAACATCCCAATAGATGAAGTTGAAGTAAGCATTACAGCATTCAAAAGACTAGCCCTTCTGGAAAGGGAGAAGAGAGTTCGCCCGGGACTTGACCATAAGATCATCGCCGGATGGAACGGCCTCACACTTACAGGGCTTTCAGACGCATATCAGGCCATTCAGGACTCCTTAATACTGGACCTTGCCCGGAAAAATGCAAAGTTCATCAAAACCGAGCTGATCAAAGACGGCATCCTGAACCGATTTCCAAACAAAGAAATGGAAGGATTTATGGAAGATTATGCAGCGGTCATCCAGTCTTTTATCAGGTATTATGAGACGACATTGGATCGTGATTATCTGAACATTGCCTTAAAACTCGTCGAACGGGTAGATGAACACTTCTATGACGAACATGAGAAACTTTATTACTTCACCGGTGACAAATCGCAGGCATTGATTGCAAGAAAAAAAGAGTTGTTTGATAATGTCATCCCTTCCTCCAACTCAATCATGGCCCGGAATCTTATCCACCTTGGAACGCACTTGTACCGTGATGAACTGGTCGAAAAAGGTAAAGCGATGATTGCCAATGTAAAAGAATTGATCATTAAGGAACCTGAATACATGAGTAACTGGGCACTAAGTGCACTGGAAATAACAAACCCCATGGCCGAAATCATAATTGTAGGGCCAAATGCAGATGATTTTATTAATAAAATCAATACAAAGTACATCCCGAACAAGATTATCGCAGGGACAACCGAACACTCAAATCTTCCTCCTTTTACGAATAAGTCCATGATAAATAATGAGACAACAATATATGTTTGCTATGACAAAACATGTCAATTGCCCGTAACAACTCTTAAAAAAGCATTGAATCAACTGTAAAAACTGTCCGGAGTCTTATTGAAATACGCAGAAGTCATATTACCGCTTCCGCTGGAGAAAGCATTTACCTATTCCATTCCGGATGAGTTAAGCGGCAAAGTATCCGAAGGATTCAGGGCAGTTGTACCTTTTGGGAAAAAGAAGATTTACACGGGTATTATCCTGAAAATACATGCGGAGGCACCTGATTATTCTCCAAGGAACATTCTTGATATCATTGATGACCATCCAATCATTAACGAAAATCAACGGGTCTTTTTTCAATGGATCGCAGGATATTACATGTGTACATTGGGGGAAGTTGTAAATGCGGCGCTTCCCTCCGCCTTAAAGCTTTCAAGTGAGTCATTCGTAGGCTTAAATCCTGAAATTAACCCTGATAATATTAACATAAATGACAGAGAATGGGAACTGCTAAGAACGCTGAAAACCAATGACCTCTCCATCAGGGACGTTAGTGAATTACTAAGTTTGAAAAGACCACAAAAAATGCTCAAAGATTTATCAGAAAAAGGATATATCAACTTGTTTGAGAAGGTCAAAGACAAATACCGGCCCAAAATCATTAAGAAAATCAGACTGCTGATCGAATACCTCGAAGAGGATAAACTTAAATTAATCATTAACCGACTGGAGTCAAAGCCCAAACAGCAGGACGTACTCCTCTCCTATTTAAAAGAAGTTCCTATTCTTGAAAATCCGGACAGCAATAAAAAAGGCATTGCCAAATCAACTTTACTGACGGATGGTATTAGTCCGTCATCAGTAAAAACGCTGATAAAAAACCATGTCTTTGAAGAATTCGTGGAAAAAGTCTCAAGGTTAGCTTCAACTTCTGCCAATGCTTCCCTAGATATCCGGTTAAGCCCCGTGCAGGAAAATGCAAAATCAGAGATATTAAAATCATTTGAGTCTCAAAATATTACTTTACTCAACGGTATTACCGGAAGTGGAAAAACAGAAATTTATATTGAATTAATAAAAGCACAAATAAACCGCGGAGAACAAGCCCTTTACCTGCTTCCTGAAATTGCGCTGACAACACAAATTATCGCAAGGCTGCATAAAATTTTCGGGAACGATTTCGGAGTGTATCATTCAAAGTATTCCGATAACGAGCGGGTAGAGGTATGGCAAAAAGTTTTAAAGAAAGAATACCAATTTGTGGTTGGGGTCAGAAGTGCGGTTTTTCTTCCTTTTGAGAATCTTGGTTTAATTATCGTTGACGAGGAGCATGAGCCGTCTTATAAGCAGTTCGATCCGGCACCCCGGTATCATGCCAGAGATGCGGCAATTTATCTCGCAACGATCCATCAATCCAAGGTATTGCTTGGGACAGCTACTCCTTCACTGGAGAGCTACAAAAATGTACTGGATGGAAAATATGCCTTAGTAGAGTTAAATGAAAGGTATGGAGCAGCCTACAAGCCGAAACTTTCATTTGCAAACATGAGCAAAGAGCGTAAACAAAAAAAATTAAAAGGAAATTTCTCTTCTCAACTGGTTGATGAAATTCAAAAATCTTTAGAAAGAAAAGATCAGGTTATCATTTTCCAAAATAGACGTGGTTATGCTTCCTATATTGCTTGTGAAAACTGTGCGACAGTACTGAAATGCCCAAACTGCTCCGTCAGCCTGACTTACCATCAATACAATAATAAACTGGTGTGTCATTATTGCGGACACAACCGCACAATGTACACGGACTGCTTACATTGTGGCAGCAAAGAATTGAAACAGGTTGGATTTGGTACCGAAGAACTGGAAGAAGAATTAAAAATTCTCTTTCCGGATACCATCGTTCAGCGAATGGATTTGGATACCACACGGAATAAATACGGGTATCAAAAAATCATTGAAGAGTTTGAGGAAGGAAACGTTAATATCCTGGTGGGCACACAGATGGTAAGCAAAGGCCTGGATTTTGACAGGGTAAATCTGGTCGGAATTTTCGATACGGACAGAATGATCCATTTCCCGGACTTCCGCTCACATGAACGTTCCTACCAGTTGATCACACAAGTGAGCGGCCGGGCCGGGAGAAAATCAAAAAATGGTCTCGTCATTATTCAAACCAATGACCCTAATCAACCACTGCTTAAAAGAATAAATCATAATGACTATCGATCATTTTACCAGGGAGAGATATTGGAAAGAGAAAAGTTCCATTATCCTCCCTTCTCCAGGATGATCAATATCATATTCAAACACAAAGACAAAAAGACCTCTTCTCAGGCTGCTAATTTTTATTTCCATGAAATCAGGAAACAACTCTCCAATCAAAGAATCATAGGACCGGTAGAACCACTTATCAGTAAAATCAGAAATCTCTACCTTTCCGAAGTCACATTGAAATTGGATAAACAAGGCATCAACTTGCCTATCATTAAGGACTACCTTAAATCAGTTGAAAAGATGATGAAGTCAAAGCCTATATTCAGGAGTGTTAGCCTTGTATTTGACGTAGATCCAATTTGATGAGGCGACGTGGTCTAGTTCACTCTGCCTGATTCAATATCAGCATAATAACCGCTTCTTTTAATCTGTTTACATTTTAATGTGACACTATTACAAAAAAATAAACGTTTTCTTGATAATTAAATATTTTTATACTTACTTTAACTTGAGTTCGTTGTAAGCAAGTGTAAGTTTTTTTATAAAAAAGGTAGACTTTTAATATATTAACATTTTGAAATTCAATTAATGAACTAAAAATCTACCTATGATACCAGGTATCAAAATTATCGGCATCACTAAAATGGTATAGATTTGTAATAAAAAATATTATGAAAATATCAGCATGTCCCAAGTGTAGTTCTCATCAATACATCAAAAACAGTAAAGTTCAAGGTAAACAACGCTCTCCCTATAAAGCATGTAACTATAACTTTACCGTGTCTAAATTAGGTAAAGGTGTCGATAATTATTATATACGATGATCTCTAAGGCTCTATTTGGAGGGTATGAGTTTTAGAGGGATTGAACGTGTGGTGGGGGTGAGTCATGTAAGTGTGATGAATGGGGTAAAAAAGTATGGAAAGGATTTAAAGACCTTGCATACGGGTGAAGAAAACCTGATAAAAGCAGTAGAAATGGATGAACTCCATAGTTATTTTAAGACCAAAAAAACAGTGTATGGGTCTGGATTGCTGTGGAAAGAGCACGTAAAAGGGTGTTGAGTTTTACCATCGGGGACAGAAGTGAAATGACTGGAGATCGCTTGTGCTCAAGTTTAAGAAAAATGTAGATACGCTCATTTTATACTGATCATTGGAAGGCTTACGAAAGTATTCTCCCCGCAGCGAAACACCTGCAAAGTAAGACCGAAACTTATACTATTGAGGGACTAAACAGTAGGATAAGCCATTATTTAGCTCGTTTCAGGAGGAAGACCATAAGTTATTCAAAGGCTCAAGAAATGATTGTTTATTCACTGAATCTGTTATTTAATCATATAGCTATACCATTTTAGTAATGCCCAATAAGTAGCTTCTTGAAACTAGCATATAAAACTGACATTTTAGTATATGTTTAAGTAGTTTGGTGGAACTTGTTACATTTGGATTTTATGTGTAAATTGAAAAGCCGTAAAAATGATAAATAAGCTTTATGTTGAAGGTCTAAATGGCAGAAAGAAACCATTAGAACTTGTGTTTGAACCAGATTTAAATTTATTGACTGGGAAGAATGGTTCAAATAAAACAACTATTTTGAAAATACTATGGTTTTTGAACTCTGGAAAAATTATTAACCTAGTCAAAGAAGTCAATTTCATATACTCCGAAATTTTGACTTCAAAAATTAGACTATCTGTCAGAAAAAGTCCTGAGAACAATTCAATTAATATTGGTATCAATGATGATAAACCAATTCAAATTAGCATAGCTAATTTACGTGAAATTGAACTAAGAAGAACTGTAAGGATAAGAGAGAAAATCTCAGAAATATACAAACTAGCTGTACCAACTATTTTCTTTCCAACCTTTAGAAGAATTGAAGGTGGATTTTCAATGGAAGAAGGTTTTGACCCCAGATTTGGTCCTACTGATGAAATTCGGCATTCATTAGAACAATTCTCTAGACGTTTATCTACAAGAAATCAAAGATTTATAACCTCAATATCCACAGACGACATTGTTGCTTTATTAAATCAGGAATATACAAATATTAATGCTGAAAATAATCTAATACAAAAACAAAAATCAGACGAAATTATCCGTAAAATAAAAAAGCAAGGTAAAAATGAAAAAGCAACTTTAGCTGAAATTCAAAGTGATATTGAGTTTATTGAAAATCAAAGAGAAATTTTACTGAAACCATACACAACTTTATCAAACTTGATAGCGAATATTTTTCAGCATAAAGGAATTAACCTAAGTAATTTAACTCTAGGAGAAGTTAATAATGCAATCTCGTCGGATAAACTTTCAGCAGGAGAAAAACAAATGTTGAGTTTTATATGCTACAACGCCTTTACAAAAAACAATATCATCTTTATTGATGAACCAGAATTAAGCCTCCATCCTGATTGGCAAAGGACTTTGGTTCCAACATTACTAAATCAAGGAAATAACAACCAATTTTTTATGGCTACTCATAGTCCTTTCATATATTCTAAGTATTCAGATAAAGAAATAATGTTGTCAGAAGATAGAGGCGAGTAATGAGTTTAGATTTAACGGTTGATGAGATTGTAGAAACACTAAAACGCTCATCACTTACGACAGTTTTAGTAGAGGGAAAAGAAGATGTTATAATTTACAGATGGCTTGAAGATGAAATCGGTATTACAAATGCCAGTTTTCTTCCTTGTGGTGGTCGTAGTAAACTTTTGAAAATTTATAAAAGGCGTAATGAGTTTACAGAAATTAGCGTAATTTTCGTAGCTGATAGAGATACTTATGTTTACATAAATCCGCCTAAAAAATACAATGAAATGATTTGGACAAACGGTTATTCAATTGAAAACGATCTGTATTATGGTAGAAATATCGAATCTCTTCTAAGCAACAAAGAGAAAGATACTTTTCTTAAATCGTTAAATAGTTTTATTGGATACTACGCCTTTGAAGTACAAAATTTATTAGATGGTAATGAATATAATTTAAAAAAGCACCCACAAGAGATTTTATGTGATGTTCAGCATGAAATAAAGGAGGAGTTCCTGGAAACTATTAATTTCAAAAAAGCCGGTAAGGAGTTAGAAAATAATATTAAGGAAAACTATGATGTTCTTGTAAGAGGAAAATCATTATTTGCTTTATTAACAAGAATACTCAGTAATAAGACAAGAAAAATTAAGCATAGTAAACTTAGCCTTTTAGAACATTGTTACAAAACCCATAAAAGTAAAAAGTTTATTGAGTTGATTAAAAAAATTCAATTAAAAATCAGTGCATAACATGACTATAAAACAATTGAGGTGAAAGTGATAAAACTAAATCTCTGACTGGTTTCGGTGAGATACTAGGACCTACCAGAGTTAGCCTGCCTCCTACAAACAAGCCTTCGTCTGTCTTAATTCACTTTCGCAAAACCTTTAAATTATCATGGCAAAATATCACTCTGTTCTGTACATCTCTTTCCACTTTTCTAATAGAAGAACTAGTTCAAAAGGATAAAGGCAGGACTTAAATCTGACGATCTCACGTAGTACTATCAGTGCTTAAAATGCCTGACTCCGGTCATAACCATTGCCAGTCCATTTTCATCGCAATAGTCGATCGAGTCCCGGTCTTTGACGGAACCTCCGGGATGAATCACTGCCGTAATTCCTGCTTTGTGAGCGATTTCTACACAGTCGGGAAACGGAAAGAATGCATCTGAAGCCATAACTGCCCCGTTCAGGTTAAACCCAAATCTTCCGGCTTTTTCAATCGCTTGGTTCAGTGCATCCACACGTGAAGTTTGCCCTACACCACTCGCTAACATTTGCCCATCTTTTGCCAAGACAATGGTATTAGACTTGGACTGCTTACATACTTTCGCAGCAAACAATAAATCACTGACTTCATCAGCCGTCGGCTGTTTTTTAGTTTTTATTTTAAGATCTGAAGCCGATTCCGTGCTGAGATCATAATCCTGAACGATGGTTCCGTTAAGCAAACTCTTGTATTGGGAAGTTTGATGCCATGTTTTTTTTTGAATTAAGAGAATACGACTCTTTTTTTGTTGTAACAACTCAAGTGCCGCCTCGCTAAAAGAAGGAGCAATCAAAATCTCGAAAAACCGGTTATTCATCTCCTCGGCTGAGGTTCTATCCATCTCCTCATTGGTAACAAGCACCCCGCCAAAAGCAGAAACGGTATCAGCAGCAAAAGCTCTTTGGTACGCATCCTTTACATTTTCTCCTGTTGCAACCCCACATGCGTTATTGTGCTTAAGAATCCCAAAAGCTGTTTCACCTTTAAATTCAGCTATCAGCTGCACCGCAGCCTCAATGTCAACCAGGTTGTTGTATGAAATTTCTTTGCCGTGTATTTGATCAAAGTACTCCGAGAAATCTCCATAAAAATATCCTTTCTGGTGTGGGTTTTCACCGTATCTTAAAACTCTGGCAGGTGCTGTATTCACTCTGAAAGCACCCACCTCCCGGTCTTTGTTCATCCAGTTGAAAATTGTGGAATCGTAGTGGCTCGATATTGCAAAGGCTTTTGCAGCAAACCGTTTTCTTTCCTCTAGCGTTGTAGTACCTTCTTTGTTGTACAGAATTTCCTGCAAGTCATCATAGTAATCTCTTGAACTTACAATCACGACATCATTGAAGTTTTTAGCTGCACCCCGTATAAGCGCAACTCCTCCAATGTCAATCTTTTCAATAATATCCTCATCTGAAGTGCCTGAAGCGGCAGTCGCTTCAAATGGATATAAATCCACAATCACTAAATCAATGGGTGAAATTTTATATTTTGATGCCTCTTCCCGGTCTGAAGTGTTTCCCCTTCTGTGTAAGATCCCCCCAAAAACTTTTGGATGAAGTGTCTTCACGCGACCTCCGAAGATGGATGGATAATCAGTAATGTCTTCAACCGGAACCACATCTACTCCCTGCTCTTTAATGTATTTCTCTGTTCCTCCGGTGGAATAAAGCGTTACACCAAGTTCATTGAGCCTCCGAATAATTGGACTTAATCCCTTCTTGTGAAAAACAGAAATAAGCGCAGATTGGATTTTTTTAGGCAACATAATTCAGTTTTGAGAATTAGAATTGTAAATTTAAACGGTATATTCCCATTATGAGTAGATCCCTCTTCGCTTTCCTAAATCTCAGTATTATGTCAAGTGCTTTTGATTAAGAAATAGTCTTATTTGGCTATAAAATAAAGTGAGTTCGGGCTAAAATAGGAGACTTAATTTTTAGTTAATTGATTGATTTTCAAAGTGTCAAAAAGAAATTACACTTGCTTAAATCAAACTCGCGTTAAATAGCTACACATCAAAGCCCTCATTGTGACAATCAGTGCTTAATTTTGCATACTTTACAAAATTTTTGCTTACCCGGTGGTCGCTTCTTCGGCGGGCGTTTATGACCGTGAAACGGTTCTCCTCTCTTGGTCTCTTTCCTTTTTACTTTGGAAACTTTGTGATCAACCTTTGCATTTTCCTTGTAGGATTCACTTACCCTTTTTCTGAAAGAAACCAACTCCTCTTCGTAAGTCTTATATAGCGTATCTTTATCTTTTTTTAAGAAACCAAACAATCCTTTCTTTTCTTTTTTTACTACCTGATATTTAGGTTTGGTTGAATTTATCGGAGAGGCATTTCTTGTATCCTGGGCGACAACAAGAACCAGACAAGACCAACAAAAAAGAATAGAAAAGATTACTCTAAGGCACATAAATGGTAAACGAAGATCGTTACATTTATTGTAAAGACGGACAAAAAGGTAAAATTAGTTAATCTTGTCTCATCTTCAGTGAAGATATAACCTAAAGTGATCTTCCAAACGTTAAGCATTTCGATGAGATTTTTCCTAAGTCTTACCATTATTATGATAGCATACTGTTTGAACGGGCAGATTATTCGTAAATCCGAATTACTCAGGAGAATGGACAAAGGAGCAGAACTAATGTTGCTTGGAAATTATGACAGTGCCCAGGTCCTTTTCCAATCAGTTCTGCAAAATATGCCGAAGCTGCCTTCTGATATAACTTATTATTTTGGAAGAAACAGCTATCACTTAAGAAAATACAAACAATCCATTAATTGGCTTAATAAATATATTCAACTTAAGGGCACTAAGGGAAGGTTTTACGAATCTGCCATTCAATATCTTCAGTTTGCTGAGGATGAATACTTAAAAATAGAAAAAACCCGAATAGAGCAAATAAGTATTGACCTGGAAAATGCTGAGTATGATTGTGAAGGACTTGAAAAAATGCTTTGTCCGGTTTGTCATGGGGCCGGAGTAGTTATTCAAACGGGTTTATTTGAGGATACCTACAAAACCTGCCCTTATTCTTTAGGTGAGGGTTACCTTTCGTGCACAGAGTACAACCTATTCATGAGAGGCGATCTGGAACCTAAAGTGGGTAACTGAAATACTAAATCTAAATCCGGTTTCTAAATACCTTATAAAAACATGACAGGACTTTCTCCGGGTACTAAAGGACAACTTATTACCGTCAATCGTATACCTACACCTCTAGGTCCTATGATAGCAGGTGTAACCGATGAAGGACTCTGCCTGCTGGAGTTTACGGATAGAAAAATGCTGGAGACTCAAATTAATGTCTTGAAAAAAAGAATGGGAGCTGAAATGGTGACCGGTCATCACTCATTGATTGATTTGGTTAGTGGGCAGCTGAGTGAATATTTTGAGGGCAAAAGGAAGGCTTTTGAGGTGTCTCTTGTGGTTCCCGGAACAGCGTTTCAACAGAAAGTCTGGACTGCATTAGTACAAATTCCCTTTGGCATCACACGCTCTTACAAGCAGCAAGCAAATGTAATAGGAGATATTAATGCAGTAAGGGCGGTAGCAAGAGCTAATGGAGAAAATAGAATTTCTATTATTATCCCTTGCCACCGAATTATAGGTTCAGATGGCAGCACTGTCGGATACGGAGGAGGAATCCAACGTAAACAATGGCTTCTGAAACATGAATTCGAAAATCAGTAGTTAATCTCAGTCTCCAACTGTGTACGGAGTAAATCTTCTAATGTCTCTCTTCTCTTGATTAAATAGTTTTTGCCATCCAACAGCATCACCTCAGCCGGTCTAAGACGAGAGTTGTAATTTGAGGCCATGGTAGCACAGTACGCTCCTGTATTTTTAAATACCAGTAAATCTCCTTTTCTTACCTCCGGAATAATTCTATCCGAAGCAAATGAATCCGTCTCGCATACATATCCCACTACGTTGTAAACCTTCTTCTCACCGGTAGGATTAGACAAGTTTTCGATATGGTGATAAGCATTGTAAAACATGGGGCGGATCAGGTGATTAAATCCGGTATTAAGGCCTACGAAGGTGCAGGAGGTAGTTTGCTTAATTAAATTAGCCTTTGCAACAAAATAGCCGGCATTACTCACCAAATATTTTCCCGGCTCAAATTCCAGGGTATAAGTCTTCCCTTGTCTTTCACAAAAGTCATTAAAAGCCTTGCTAAATTTCTTACCAAATACACCAATGTTTGTGTGTAGGTCTTCGGGTTTGTAAGCAACTTTGAATCCACTTCCAAAGTCAATATGTGTCACAGTATCGAATCGCTCCACTACACTAAATACAAGTTCTGCGGCTTTGATAAAAACATCCGCATCAAGTATGTCCGACCCGGTATGTACATGGATTCCCATTACATTGATATTGAGCTTCCTGACGATTCGCTCAATATTTGGGACCTGGTGAATCGAAATTCCAAATTTAGAATCAATATGACCTACTGAGATATTCTGATTACCTCCTGCCATCAAATGTGGATTGATTCGGATGTATATAGGAATGTCGGGATGATTCATTCCGAAGTATTCCAGGGTGTAGAGATTGTCTACATTGATATTTACTCCTAAAGCAATGGATTGCTCATATTCTTCCGTTGAAATATTATTAGGAGTAAAGAGAATATTTTCAGCTGAAAATCCTGCTCTTAATCCCAGTTGTACCTCTTGTACAGATACACAGTCAAGGCCGGTTCCGAGCGACTTGAATAGCTTCAGGATAGCTTGATTATTGAGTGCCTTGCAGGCATAATGCACCTTTAATGCTTCCACGTTGAAGGCCTCAGTAAACTGTTTATAGTTTGCTTTCATTTGATTGGCATCATAGATATAAAGTGGGGATCCATACGTTGTGGCTGCTTCAATTAAAGCGGTATTTTCCATTTTGTTTTTATTAAAGTTTAGTACACAAAAAAAGCCGAACGCTAAGTCCGGCTTCTGTATTTGCTTCATTCATATCAATAACCGGAACGATGGCACTTGCCAGGTTTCTTAATGTGTTTTTTTTTATTGTTCCGGTTTTTCATATCAGCTTCAAAAATAGGCATTGTTATCCAATCAGACTTAATTGGCATTGTTTTTTAGAGCAGCATGGTAACCGCTTTTCTTGATCTGTTTACATTTTTTAATAAAAAAATTAGGCGACCCCTTGATAATTACATTTCCATACTATAGGTTTGCACCTTTAATCAAAAAGGTGTTTTACCTTATAATTTAAGTTCAACTATTTAATTTTTTATTATTATGCGTTTTTTATTTAATTTTATAAATAATCCACTTAGGGGGATAGCAAGATTATTTATTAATTTATCCCCCCCCCCCCTCCAATTTTTTCTAGGAATTATCCTATTTAGCGCCTTCGGCTTAGCTCTCGTCGCTTGTGGAGATGATGATGAAAAAGAGCCGGCAAACTCTGCTCCGACTATCGCTAATCAGACTTTCAGTATTGCCGAAGATGCGGTAATCAGTACGCCTGTGGGGACGATAAAGGCTACGGATGCGGAAGGGGATAATATGACGTTTGACATGGTCAATAACGGTGATGTTTTTGGTCTTGATGCAAGAAACGGTAAACTCGTTGTTAACGATGACTTGGACTTTGAGACGACGCAAAGCTATACGCTCAAGGTGAGCGTGTCGGATGGGGAACTATCCGCTACGGCTGACATCACCGTCAATGTTACCGATGTAGATGAAGGACCGGCCATTGCCGATCAAACCTTTTCCGTAGCCGAAGATGCAGCAACAGGGATCGTTGTAGGGACTGTGAAAGCTACGGGTGATAATCTGACCTTTTCCATCACTTCGGGCAACACTGGTGACGTTTTTGCCATCGCCGGAAGCACGGGAGCGATTACGGTGGCAGGGGCCTTGGACTTTGAGACCTCTCCCACTTACACCCTTAAAGTAAGCGTCTCGGACGGAACGCTATCAGACATGGCAGACATCACGATCAACGTCACGGATGTGGATGAAGCAGCACCGGGTGACCGCCTGCCTGCGAAGGATATCAATGCCCTCACAGCTGCGGGCAATGAAAACCCCGAAGACATTTGGTCGGACGGCACCACGATGTGGGTAGCAGACGGGGATGATGTCAAACTTTACGCTTACATCCTGGCCACTGGGGAACGGGATACCGCCAAAGAGTTTGACCTTGATGCGGAAAATGATCGTCCTCAAGGCATCTGGTCGGACAGGACCACCATATGGGTAGTTGATTGGGGTGATGAAAAACTCTACGCCTACACCCTGGCTACAGGGGAACGGGATACCAACAAGGAGTTTGATCTTGATAGAGGACATTATGGTCTCTGGTCGGACGGTACCACTATATGGGTAGCAGATCGGGGTGTTTTTAGTACTTCTGGTGGTGATGACAAACTCTACGCCTACACCCTGGCCACTGGGGAACGGGATGATGCCAAGGACATTGATCTCGTTGCGGACAATGCCTTCCCTGATGGCCTCTGGTCGGACGATACCACTATATGGGTAGCAGACTTTTATGGAAAACTCTACGCCTACACCCTGGCCACAGGAGAACGGGATACCGCCAAAGAGTTTGACCTTGATGCGGAAAATGATCGTTCTCAAGGCATCTGGTCAGACGGTACCATTATATGGGTAGCAGAAGATCCGGGTGTTTTTGATCTTGGTGACGACAAACTCTATGCCTACCAGCTCAAATAGCGGGAGCAAACATTATAAAAGCCCTTGCAGGAATGTGAGGGCTTTTTTTGAATAAAATATAAATAAAAACCTTGAAGGTTTAAATAAACGACTACAGTAGTAAAGCGTAGAAGCCATCTCTGCTTTGGCGAATGATTTACTTTTGGAAAGTTAGAAACTTTCCAAAAGTTCCGCTGTCCAAGTATATTTTTGACTTTTTTGCCCGTTTCAGTGGAGAAAGGATATTTCAGAGTCATTGAAATCAGATATGCTCACTGAGATTATCCGGGCGTTGGCGGCAAGTTATAAAAATCAAAACCCGATAGTTTGATAAATCAGGGACTATCGGGAATAAGATATCACAAATATATAACTTATACTTATATTCACAAAAATAGAATATATGCGGTACAATAAGTTTGCCGAAATTTTGTCACCTGCGAGGATGAGTCGCTATTTAACTGCTACTAACAGAGACACAAGAAAAACAATGGCATTGTATCGTTTGAATTTAAAATTATCTCAAGAGTTTTTTACTGTTATTAGTTGCTTTGAAATTGCGTTAAGAAACAAAATTGATGAACGCTGTATAATTGATTATGGAGACGATTGGTTGAGAAATAGTGCACAGGCAAACGGCGTTTTTGACAACCAAAATACGATACTAACAAAAAAGAATATAAATGACGCAGTCAGACAATTAGGGGCGCATTATTCACACAATAAGTTGGTTGCCGAATTAGGGTTTGGATTTTGGAGATACTTATTTGCTTCAAAACAGTATAATGCAATGGGTCGAATTCTGCTCCAAATATTTCCGTCTAAACCAACAAGTACACCTACTACTCAATACAATCAGAATTACGTCTTCAATCAATTAGCGAAAATCAATAAATTTAGAAATAGAATTGCGCACCACGAACCCATATGTTTTGTAAATGCACAATCTGTAAAAGACTCAACTAACGCAAAACAACATTATGAAATAATTTTACAACTATTTCAATGGATGAATATTAACGAATCTAAATTATTATATGGAATAGACCATATAAACAAATATTGTACTCAACTTGACAATCTATAAAATTAAGTTAGTCGCCAATAAAGGCTATACTTAATGCGGTTTACAGGGATAATAGAGAGATCAGTATTTCTATCCCGCCAAAGCTATAATTTGACGTTTTAAGAAAAATAAGTTAAAACGCAAATGGCTGCTTTCGGGGTTAAACTGAAACTATAGTGCTTTGAAATCCCTCTCTAGGGGTAAGTAAGTTTGTAGCTACACCCGGCTGCCCTTTTTTGCCGTTCTACTCCTAGGTGTCAGGGAAATATCGGATTTAAACCTTCAAGGTTTTAGCTGATGACAACACCGGTCGAATCTGCGTCCATCAGCGGGAGAAAAGAACGCAATTGTAAGCAGAAGGAATAGAAACGTAATTCGTAGGAACGCATTCCCGAAAGTCAGAATATGTGTAGCAAGGTCTTGCGCTTTTTCATCCCTTTACGTTTGAACTAAAAATAACAATGATTACACATTGAATGATGTTATGAAGCAGGGTTAGTAGCCACGCTCAAAATAGCATAAATTATTTAGCAAAAGTAACTGCTCTGGTCTCTCTAATGACTGTTACTTTAATTTGTCCCGGATATTGCATATCGTTTTCTATTTTCTGAGAGATGTTAAACGAAAGATCAGATGCTTGCTTGTCATCTACGTTATCAGCATCTACTAACACTCTGAGTTCCCTCCCTGCCTGAATCGCATAGCACTTGTTCACTCCGTCAAAATTCAATGCAATTCTTTCAAGGTCTTTTAGCCGCTTCAGATACTGCTCCATGATCTCTCGCCTTGCACCCGGTCTTGAACCGGAAATCGCATCACACGCCTGAACGATGGGTGAAATCATTGCATTCATCTCTACCTCGTCGTGGTGAGCACCAATTGCATTGCAGACTTCATTATTTTCTTTGTACTTTTTAGCTAATTCCATCCCTAAGATCGCATGAGACTTCTCAGGCTCCTCCGGCCAAACCTTACCAATATCATGAAGTAAACCGGCTCGCTTTGCAAGTTTCGGATTCAGTCCCAGCTCTGATGCTAAAGTCGCACAAAGATTGGCCACCTCTCTGGAGTGTTGAAGTAAGTTCTGACCATAAGATGACCTGAAACGCATTCTTCCTACCATTTTTATCAGTTCCGGGTGTAATCCGTGAACTCCCAAATCAATCAC
The DNA here is from genome assembly GCA_014323825.1 of Ekhidna sp. Taxonomy (GTDB): domain Bacteria; phylum Bacteroidota; class Bacteroidia; order Cytophagales; family Cyclobacteriaceae; genus Ekhidna. Next base: position 29,677 of record JACONI010000109.1, read on the forward strand.
TGTTCTTTCACCAATCTCAACAAGCTCTTCATTGATATTCTTTTTAGTCTTGTTCACGATTTCCTCAATTCGAGTTGGATGAATTCGACCATCTTGCACCAATCTATGGAGTGAAAGCCTTGCTATTTCTCTACGAACCGGATCAAATCCCGAAATGATGATTGCCTCGGGCGTGTCATCTACAATAATCTCTACTCCGGTAGCTGTTTCCAATGCCCTGATATTTCGACCCTCTCTACCAATGATCTTACCTTTAATATCTTCACTTTCAATATTGAAGACGGAGACTGTATTTTCAATAGTATGCTCAGTGGCAGTGCGCTGAATGGCTTCGATCACTATCTTTCCGGCTTCTTTTCTGGCTGTCATCTTAGCTTCCTCAACAATTTCTTTGATGTGAGCAGAGGCACTTGTTCTTGCCTCGTTCTTCAGAGATTCTATCAACTGAGTTTTGGCTTCATCAGCAGACAGACTTGCGGCTTTCTCCAAGATATCAATTTGCTGCTTCTGCATTTTTTCAAATTCACTTTTACGCTGCCGGGCGATCTCCATTTGATTAGAAAGTGCTTCTTTAAGACCGTCAAGTTCATTTTCTCTCCGCTTAACCTGCTCAAACTGCTTATTGAGATTGATCTCTTTTTGTTTGAGTTTTTGTTCGTTAGTAAGCAGGATATTCTTCTTTCTATTTGATTCTTTCTCAAAGTCTGTCTTCATCTTGAAGAAATTCTCCTTTGCCTCAAGCATTTTATCTTTTTTGAGGCTTTCAGCATTTACCTCCGCTTCTCTTAAAATCAACTTGCTTTCCTCTTCAGCTCTCTTGATTTTCTTATTTGCAAATTTCCCCTGAAGGGTTCTCCCGATTAAAAGTCCAATAACCAATGCGGCTAAGAAGGATAGAATAATAATTATTGTGGTGTCCATTGTTTATTTATTTAAAAACAACAGAACAGTCGTTAATAAAAGAGTTCAATCAAATGGAGTTAGCAATGAGTTGATTCAGTTTGGTAATTTCCCGCAATGAAAAATCATCCGATATCTTGGATGATTCTTCGCTCTTCAATTTTTCAACCCAACAATCAAAGGCTACCATTGCTAAGAGGTCTTGAGAATCGTCTATTTCAAATTGGCTTTGATAGTTTTTAATCTTTTCATTTAATAATTTCCCTGCCTTGCGGATTCTCTCCTCGTCCTCAGCCTTCACTCGCATCGGGTATTCTCTATTTCCTATTTTGATTTTTATTGATAGTTCTGCCATTTGATGCTTTTATCTATTCTGCCAAATGGGCAATGCACTTATCTAACTCTTTTATGTAGCCGTCAATCTGCCTCTTCAACTTAGCTGAATCTTCTTCACCGACTATCATGTTGTCTACCATTTTACTCATTTTCATCTGATTCTGAACAGAGTCAAGATTTGCTTTCTGGCTCTCTGCTCTTGATTGCAAAATCCGATTTTCACTTTGGCTTTGCGTAAGTTCATCCTTGAGTCGTTTATTCTCACTCAATAATAAATGAATCTTCCTATCAAGACTCCGAAGCTCTCGGTATAACTTTTCGCTCGGCATTATTTTCTGATGATTGCGCCTAGTTGCTGTTTATACAAATTCATAAGCGCATTCATGCTTTTATCTATTTGTTTATCCGTTAAAGTTTTAAATTTATCCTGAAGAAAAAAACTAATTGCATAAGCTTTTTTCCCTTTTTCTATTTTATCGCCCTCATAGATGCTAAAAAGGTTAATTCGCTTCAATAATTTTTTTTCTTGCCAGAAGGCGAGTTGCCGGATTTCAGCATAAGATACATTCTTATCGAGCACGAGTGAAAGGTCTCTTTTTACCTCAGGATACTTGGAAACCGGCTCAAAAGCTACGTCAGTTTTGTATTTTCCAAGTAATATTTCAAAATCCAGCTGAGCTTGAAAAACCTCCTGCTTAATACCGTAAATATTGAGCAGTTCTGTCTTCAATTTCCCAATTAATCCGACCATTTCTCCATTGTGTTTTACTACTGCTCCATAGTCATAGAGCACTTCCTTTTCAGATGGGATTAATTCTACATTTCTGATCCCGGCGTATTGTAACATCGAAATAATAATGGTGCTCAAATCTTGAAATGAAACCTTTCTGGCCTCATCTAACCAGTTGGCTTCAGTTAAATTTCCTGTAAGGCAGCAAGTCAGCCATTCCGTTTCTTTATATTCTTCACCCTCTTTCTTATAGGATTTACCAAACTCAAAAAACTTCAGATTACCACTCCGCCTTTTGATATTATAGACAACAGATTCCAAGACTGTATAAACCGGTGAGGTTTTCATAATTGTCAAATCCTCACTAGATGGATTCAACATTTCAACGGCTTCTCCACCCAGTGAAAACTTTTTCTTGTAATAAGGATTGGTCAATGAGTTGGTCAGAATTTCCGAATATCCCTTACCGGCTAAATATCCTGAAAGATCTTCCTGTACCCGATAAGGCTCATATTCATTGAATTCAGCGAGGTAATCAGTGGAACCTGATTCATCCAATTCTATTAAGTTAAATCCGTAGATACGCAAAACCTCTTCTACCAAGTCCGCCGGACGGGTTACGTCAGATCGATAAGGTGGTACAACAGCTACAAAACCTTCATCGTTTATATCCTTGGTTTTAATATCCAACCAATTAAGGATGTCTATGATCAAATCATTGGCTAATTCTTTACCAATTAGCCGATGGAAGTTCCGGAGAGTGACCGGAACTTGCTTATGTGCAATTGGATTTGGATAAATATCTGTGATCTCTGAAGCAGCATATCCTCCGGTAATGTCCAAAATCATTGAGGTTGCAAGTTTCAACGCATAAGTAGTAATCTCAGGGTCAGTTCCTCTTTCATACCTAAACGACGCATCGGTAGATAATCCATGCCGCTGGGCAGTTGCTCGGACGGCATCTGCTGAAAAGCAGGCGACTTCCAGGAATATATTCTTGGTTGTTTTTTTTACTCCGGATTTTACCCCTCCAAATACTCCGGCAATACACATCCCGTTACTTTCTCCGTCACAAATCATCAGATCATCCTGATGCAGTTCTCTTTCTTTACCGTCAAGTGTGGTGAATTTGGTATTGGCCGGAAGTGTCTTTACTAAAACCTCTCCCTTATTAATCTCATCTGCATCAAATGCGTGCATTGGCTGGCCTAAAGCGTACAAACAATAATTGGTAATATCCACCACATTACTGATTGGTTCTAAACCAATGGATCGCAGCTTCCATTGCAACCAGTCAGGAGAAGCTTCAACCTTTACGTCTCTGATAGTGATGCCGGAATATCGTGGACAAGCCTGTTCAGCTTCTACTTTAACTAAAATAGGATTGTTGATTTTGATTTTGAAGTCTTTAGCCTCCGGTAAGGTTAAATTTTTTCTAAAGTAAGCTTTCAGATCTCTGGCCGTACCCATGTGAGCGGCTGCATCACCACGATTAGGAGTTAAGCCAATCTCGATTATATGATCTTCTACTGTCTCGAAAAGTTCAACAGCCGGAGTCCCATTTGGTTTATCCGTGTCCAAAATCATTATCCCGTCATGGCCGGTACCAAGACCCACTTCATCTTCTGCACAAATCATTCCTTCCGAAACTTCTCCTCGAATCCTGACTTTCCTGATTTTGAAAGGCTCACCGTTGGCAGGGTGGATCATTGAATTTACAGTAGCGACCAGCACTTTTTGACCTGTAGCCACATTAGGTGCACCGCAGACAATATCAGATAACTTATCAGCCCCGATATCAACTTTGGTAACCTTCAGTTTATCCGCATTCGGATGCCGGGCACATTCCATGACCTCTCCGATAAAAATGCCTTCAAGCCTTCCCGGGATTTTTTCTACCTTCTCTATTCCTTCAACCTCAAGCCCCGTTTGGGTTAAGATTTCACTTATTTCTTCCGGACTTTCATTAAAATCAATAAATTCTCTCAGCCAATTATAGGATATTTTCATGCTTGTGCCGCTTCCGAATTAAGAACGTAAAAATAAGAAATAAGTCATCAGATAATTCTCATGAGGCACTATTTGAATTTGTATTCCAAGCCGATTTTGAGAAATCTACTGAAAACGAAATTTTGTTCAGAGGTAAAATAAGTCGGATATATAGTCTGCCGGACAAAGTCAGAGTCATTGAGTAGATTATCAACAGAAAAGAACCAATTTAATTTTGAGGCAGCGTAATCTACCCGAATCATAATATTTGTGAAGTTTGATCTAACATTTCCCAAAAATTTTACAGTTCGCAAACCCGGAGTTAAAAGAAGTTTTTTATCAAAAAAATCTAAGCGGGTTGAGATATTCAAAGAAAGCATTTTTTGACTACTCCTTGATTCGGTAAGTCCATTTTTAAACCGGAAATTTGAATATTTAGGATAAAAGAAAAAATCAAAAGGTTTATTTTCTATTTGAGTATTGAGTTTTAAACCTAATAATGTCCTACTTGTACGAGTAGTATATATTGTCCCTTGATCATCGGTATTTTGGCTCTGATTGATTAGCCACTCCGGTTCAATGATAATATCAATGGGTATCGTTTTAAAGTCTTTAGTAATTGGTACGGTAATAGCAAGATATTCCGCTTTTAACTGATCGTATGCTATGGAGATAACAGGACTTTCCGAAAACAGGAATCTATCTGCATTTTTTACCTGACCGTAAAGAATCCAGGGCTCAAATAAAATATTGCTATCCTGAATTTTCTTTGCGCCCGTCAGGTCTATGGTCATTTCGTTTTGTGGAGATAAAATAGATCGATTGGGGATAACAATGGATTGGAAACCGGTAATCTCCACACCTGGGATAAGTTTTTCTAAAGGAAACTGGGAAACGCTTCTTGAAAAGGAAGCCGAGATGTGATTGAAACCGGGAGCAGAATAGGCAGCACTCAATTTAATATTAAAGAAGTTATTTTTCGTTTGTTCACTTAATAGAGCGGGGTAGCTTATAGCAGTCCACCGAACCTCATTATCGAAATTGAATCTTCCTAGTTCAATGCTATGATTTATAAAAGACCCTAGTCTGCTGACGTTCAGCGACCCGGTTCCGGTGAAGTCAGGAGACCGATTATTTGTTTCAGCACCACGATTAGTCCCTTCTTTTCCTACGGTAAGTTTTTTTGAATGGTAAAAACCACCTAAACCGGATGTTCCCAGCTTGCTTTCATGATAGATTGTGATTTCCGATAAAAAATTGTTGGCATCTATATCAATTGACTGCTGAAAATCTGAAATATTACGCCCCTGTTCATCTACAAAAGTTGAGCCGTAAGAAGGGGCATTATGAAATAGTTTTTTATCCTGATTTGCTGCAATGGCAGCGTGAGAGGCTTTAAGTTGAAGACCTGTTTTATCGGATATTTTATGCTCCACTAACAGGTTTTCATAAAAGCTGTTAGAATTATGCCGGCTGCTATATTGGTAGTTTAAAACCTGAACCTCTTCATTGTTGAGGGTCTCAAAATCATTATCAAAAAGAACTGCATTCAGATCCAGTTTTATTTTCCAGTTATTTTGATCAAATCGTACGTCGACTTTATTCTTTGAGGAGTAGTCAATGATTTTCTGAGTCTCCCGAAGATTGGTAGAAAAATCAAAAGAATTGAATTCCTGGTCGTAGCTTCTCCCTTTCCCATCTCTGGAGTAAGCATTGTAACTACCAAAGTAAATAGCTAAGGACGGGGAAATTGTAAATTTCGTGCTTAAGCCTGCTATGTTTTTTTCAGCGATTGTATAATCTCTGAACCCAAAAATCTCATCCTGAAAGGCTTCTCGTTCTGTCAAAGTCTGAAAATCGGCAGGTATCTCAAAGATTTTTTGAAAGGCTTCGACCCCAAGGTTCTTTATTTGATCGAGGGATATGGTCTGCTCTCCGAAACGATCATGCTCTACAAAAAGATGGATCTTTGCTTTCTTTTTCAGAGAGAAGGCATTCAGATATCCCCCGGGTTCAGTCTGCTCCTGATATCCGAGCGTTCCTCTGAGTTTTCCAAACAATGATTTTTTAAGACCTTCCTTTAGTTTGATATCTAAAACTACATATTCGGTGGCATCCAGAAGGCTTTCTTTCAGTTTAGTGTCCTTTTCATCTGTTCTTACTTCCACATTTTTTACGTCTTCGGGTGAAATGGAACGTGTGATTAAAGCTGCGCCTGCATCACTTACTTCCTCTCCGTCAATAAGCACTTTCCTTACCACTTTTCCATTGACTTTAATTTCACCATCCCCTCCAATCTTGAAGCCCGGGATTCTGGCTAATACGTCCTCTAAGTTTTGATCTCTTGCTTGTGTATAGTGTGCTACATCATAAATGATAGTATCTTCTTTCACTATCACCGGACCGCTTACTACTACTTCCTGAAGCCGCTCTTCCAGAGGTGTCAGTTGTAAATTAAGCAGGATGGTAGTGTCTTTTTCACTTCCAAATACAATATCCCGCTCAATCGTATGATAACCCAGCCTGCTTGTTTTGAGTGTGAGAATGGATAACTCAGTAGGAATTTCTATTTGATAGTTACCATCAACATCCGACTGCGTATAACCTATTATTTTGTTGGATTGATACCGGTAAAGTATAACAGACACAAATGATACACCGGTACTATCCGCACGATCAGAGATGTTTCCCCAGAGGGAAGATTGGGAGAATACATTTAAACCAACTAAAAGAAATAATAAAGCCCAGAGGGGTGTCCTCATTTCATTGCTAGCCACCGGACTTCAACAACTTCTTTTGCTGCTTTAGCCACTTCTTATCAATCGTCCATGGTTCAAACATTTGATCGCGTGTAATTGCGATACCATCCGGTTCGTCTAAGGTTAGTTTATTTTGTAAGGACACATCGTTGATTTGCTTTAGCGTAAACCACACACTCTTAATATTCGAATAACGCAGTTCAATAATTAACCCGGGCAGACCCTGATAAAAACCGGGACCGGAAGGAACAGGTATTTCCGGGCTAAACCATGCGATTGCATTTTCATAGAAAGGAGTACCCATATAACCTTTTTCTGCATCCATATCGTCTTTTAAACCAGTGACATCTAAGGACTTTGTAATTGCTTTTTGTGCTAAATATCCGTTTATCATCTTTGTTTCTTCCGTTATTTCCCACTGCATATCTTTCAAATCCCAACTGGCAGTTAAAGGAAATTTCTCTTCTATACGATTTACCTTCACCGTTCCTTCAGCAAAATCTACCAAAACCTGGTAATACTCATCATAGTTATAGAACTCCCATCCATTCTCATCTTTAAAGGTCGATTTCTCCTTATGGAAAGTAAAAAGGCTGATCCCGTCATGATATAGCAGCTTCATTTCTGTTTTATAGTGATAGTATGAATAATAAGTATAAATGATCTCTTTTACATCCTGGCAATAAAGCACTTTTACCAGAAGAAAAGACATAAAGAATAAAGTGCATTTCATATATATGTTGTAAGTTAGTTTAAGTTTTAAAACTGAGATATTACCTTTTCAAGATAATATCTCAGTTTAATTTTTTAGTAATTGATCCTCTAATAAGATAAGTCTTCCCCTAATGAAGAGATATCTTGCTCCGCAATTATCTCCGGTTGCTCTGCCCTATCATTTTCAAGTGCTTCTATTAGTAAAACACTTTTCTCAACGAGTCTACCACAATTACAAATAAAACATTTATTAATAACTTTACCTGACTTAGGATGATATACCTTACAGCCTATGCCTTCTTCATTACTACATGCTTCCTCGTTCGTAGTTCCGGACTCATTCACAGGAACGGAAGAAGAAGTCAATACTCCAAATAATCCGATTGCTAATGCAACGGCAAACACTTTAAATAACTTTCTCATTTTTCTTACAATTGAAATTAAACCATTATTTACTTGTTTAAATATAATCAAAATGGGAGTATTTCAAACATTTTCGTGAAAAAATGTATTAATTTATTAAATGAGTATATTAGTTTTTTAAATGATAAAATCTGATGCTCTTTCTTTCAGGGTATCTTTTTGATAAACAGGTGAGCAATTCCGGCAGAAATCGTCAATAGCACAGAAAATTTCGATGATTATATAATAAGATAATATGAGTATATATTTGGTTATAATTTCTGATTTTCAATGCTTTATTATACTATATATCACGCTATTATCCTTAAAAAATTACAATTTTACGTTGAACTCATTACATAAAAAGAAACATCAGTTAAGAATGCGTTATTAACAATGTATTAAGGGAAAGAAAAACCATGCAGTGCTGAAGGGCAAGGAGCCCGAGTTGTATGACATACAACATTGTATTATTTGCTTTGATCTAAAAACGCTTCAAAAGAAGAGACAATTTTATTAGTCTCTTCTTTAGTAATTTCAGTACATAAAAAGAGTGATTCGAATTGTGAAGGGGCTAAATACACTCCTCTTTCCAGCATAAATCTGAAATAGCTGCCAAATTTTTCCGTATCACATGATTTTGCAGTTTCAAAGTTGGTTACCTTCTTATCAGTAAAAAAAAGACTGAACATGCTTCCAATCTGATTGATAGTGTAGTTTAACTTCCTTTTCTTTAAAGCCTTTTTATATCCTTCCGTAATCCTTTTTGCAGTATTATTTAATTGGTCATAAATTTTGGGATGCTCATTAAGTTGGGACAGTTGAGCAAATCCTGCTGCCATTGCCACGGGGTTTCCTGAAAGTGTACCTGCCTGATAAACCGGTCCCTGAGGAGATACATAATCCATAATATCAGCTCTACCCCCGTAGGCTCCTACCGGCATTCCGCCACCAATAATTTTACCTAAAGTTGTGATGTCAGGTTTCACGTTAAAAACCTCTTGTCCTCCCCCTTTAGCTAACCTGAAACCTGTCATTACTTCATCGAAAATTAGAATGATCTCATTTTCATCACATACTTTCCTTAGTCCCTCCAGAAAGCCGGGCTCAGGCAGTACACAACCCATATTTCCACCCACAGGCTCAACAATAACAGCAGCTACTTCTCCTTTATTATCGGCAATGACCTCATTAGTTTTACCCGGATTGTTAAAGGGTGCTAATAATGTGTCTTTTGCCGTTCCTTCCGTTACCCCGGGGCTATCCGGAACCCCCATTGTCATCGCACCACTTCCTGCTGCGATTAGAAACGAATCCCCGTGCCCATGGTAACATCCTTCAAACTTCAAAACTTTATTTCTTTTGGTAAACCCCCTTGCTAAACGTATTGCTGACATGGTGGCTTCTGTACCTGAATTTACCATCCGAACTTTTTCAATAGAAGGAACCATATCCGTGATTAATTCGGCAAGCTCAACCTCCATTCGAGAGGGAGCACCAAAAGACGGGGAGTCAATCACCGCTTTGATAATGGCTTCTTCTATCTCCTTATTTGCGTGCCCGAGAATCATAGGCCCCCAACTGTTGATCAGGTCTATGTAGGTATTTCCATCTTCATCATAGAGATAAGCACCTTCTGCTCTTACAAAAAAAAGGGGATCACCTCCCACTGATTTAAAAGCCCTTACCGGAGAATTGACTCCTCCGGGTATGTAATTTTTTGCCCGATTGAATAGTTCCTTGCTTGTATTGATGTTCATTCATTCAATTTTGCTTATCAATCTGATTAACCAACTTCAGCTCCTCAAGTTTGGTAATCGGTACTACCTGATTGTCATTAAATATCCCATACTGAATGCCCCCCATAACCTTTCCTTTAAAGTATTTGCCGGTTCGCAAACCCACTTGAAAGTACTTTCCGTATTTATCCAGCAGTTTACCAAATTGAAAGATTAGCTCGTACCCAAGTAAATGATATTCCTCGGGCTCCTGACCGTATCCGGAGATAAAATCTTCTTTAAATGCCTCAAACCATGAAAGATCTTTATTGAATAAATCAGGGCTTATAAATGCAATATCAAGCCTTTCAAACTGATCATAGGAAATCGTTGAGAACTCCAGCCAGTTCTGATAGCCAATAATACCAATGGTATCTGTCCTTACCTCGGATAAGCTAATGAAGTTGTTTGCCAGCAGGTTGCTGCCTGATGCTACAAACATGTGACCGATGCTGTCAGGTTGAATGAAAAAACGCTCTTCATAATATTCTGTGACATCGTTTCCTTCGTCATCTTTAATAATTACTCCTGAATCCTGATCTCGAAGGGGCCTAGTTTTGACATACCTCCCGGGCAAAAGATTAATAGAATCTAACTGCTCGGTTGTGTACATAGTATCTAACCTAAATTCATACTTTTCAATAAAGTCCTTTTGAATTTGCTGAGCCGACTCATTGGTTATTCGCTCAAACTTCACAACCAGAAATCCTTCTTTTTCAATCTCTTCTTTGTATGCGTTCGCAACTAAACTGTCTTTATGTTTTTCATAGAAAACATACGCTAATCTATTTTCCTTAAATTTTTTTTTAGAATAAACTGCTGCTACTCTTCCCTGTGTATTATATGATGGTTTGAATAAGAATGAATAAGCGTTATCTCCGGTAATCTCACTATTGGAAGACAATGGATTGATCATTGGAATTTTATTTTCCTCGGAGTACTTACTAATAACTTCATTTGGCCCCCGGTATAATGGACCAATGATCAAATCAGCGTTTTCAAGGTTTCCATCTGAAACTATTTTTTGTGTCTCGGATTTATTCTTTTTTGTATCAATGGGGAAAATTTCCAGCAATATTCCCTCTTTTTTCAGGTCGCTTTGAGCCATTTTCATTCCCTGATATAGATTGAAAATGATTGAGTTCTTTATCACTGTCTGAGGATGTGCTAAGGATTCGTACATGAACGGCAGGACGGCAGCAATTGCATACTTGTTTTTCTTTATCATTTTTAGATCCTTCTCTACATCCATTACCTCAATATCAAATTTATTGCTAAGGTGCGAGAGGAGTATATGATCTCTTTCGCTGTAAGGCTGAGAAAGAATTCTCTTGATTAAATAATTAGCGAGCAGTTTGTTATCGGGGGCTATTTCATAGGTCTTCTCCAGTTCATCAACTGTATAGCCGGAGAACTCACTTCTTAGCAAAGACTCCTTTAAACCGGTAGATAGACTTTCAATATGTGTAAATCCATCGTGATACTTATTAAGAGAAAATGCCGTATAACCCAGCCAATAATAAACTTCTTCAATTTTATTCCAGTTTGGATAGTGATGAAGAGTTTGCAGAAACATATCATAAGCCTCTTTTTTGTTATCCTGTTTTAAGTCTGCAAGGGCATAATAGAAAGAGGAATAAGCGCCGAAAAAATCATCATTAATGAGTGATTTGAACGACAGCTGAGCCGAAGAATAATTACCCAGGGAAAACTGTCGCTTAGCCTCCAGATATTCTGCCTGAACGGATTGGCCGAATCCAAACAAAAATGAAAAAATAAGGACAAAAAAGATTAAGCACTTCACAAAGCCGATTTTAATTTAAAACTAACAATTATTCCCACTCTATGGTAGCCGGAGGCTTTGAACTTATGTCGTAAACCACCCGATTGATACCTTTCACCCGGTTGATGATTTTATTCGATACTTTACTTAGAAATTCATAAGGTAAATGCACCCAGTCTGCGGTCATACCGTCAATACTTGAGACGGCTCGTAAAGCGGCTACATTTTCGTATGTTCTTTCATCTCCCATTACTCCCACAGATTGAACAGGCAATAGCATTGCACCGGCCTGCCAGACTTTATCATAAAGTCCCTCCTCTTTGAGGCTGCTGATAAAAATGGAGTCAACCTCTTGCAAAATTCGTACTTTTTCAGCGGTAATATCGCCGAGAATTCGAATGCCTAAACCGGGTCCCGGAAACGGATGCCTGCCTAAAATAAAGTCCGGCATTCCTAATGCTTTACCGACATTCCGAACCTCGTCTTTGAAAAGTGAATTTAAAGGCTCTACCACCTTTAAATTCATCTTAGCGGGAAGTCCTCCGACATTATGGTGAGATTTAATGGTTATTGATGGACCATTAACAGCAACAGATTCAATGACATCAGGATAAATGGTACCCTGTCCGAGCCATCTGACATCTTTGATTCTTTTTGCTTCCTCATCAAAAACTTCAATAAAAACCCTGCCTATTATCTTCCTTTTACTTTCCGGATCTTGTTCTCCGGCAAGTTCTTCGTAGAAACGATCTTTGACATCAACACCTTTCACATTGAGGCCTAGTCCTTCATAAGACTTCAATACATCCTCAAATTCATCTTTTCTGAGAAGTCCGTTATCTACAAAAATGCAATAGAGATTTTTACCTATTGCCTGATGAATCAGCATAGCAGCTACGGAAGAATCAACTCCACCGGACAATCCTAACACTACTTTATCATCCGATAGCCCGGATTTTAGTTTGGCAACAGTCTCCTCCACAAAAATATCAGGTGTCCAATCCTGTGATGCCTTACAAATATGAACCACAAAATTCCTCAGAATGGTTTTACCCTGCTCACTATGTGTAACTTCAGGATGAAACTGGATTCCATATATGTGCTTATTTTCAACCTTGAAAGCAGCTACGGGAATAGATGCTGTATTGGCTATCCGTTTGAAATTATTTGGTAAATCCGTGATAGTATCCCCATGAGACATCCACACCCGGCTGCCCGGCTCTACTTCTTTCAGCAAATCGTAATGTGAATCAATCCCTGTAAGATTTGTTCTACCATATTCCCGACGATCCGATTTAGCAACGGTGCCGCCATGGTTTTTTACAAGCAGCTGCGCACCGTAGCAAATCCCTAAAACCGGTACATTTTCCAGATCGTCTGTTATGATAGCCGGAGACCCTTCATCAAGAACCGAACATGGCCCTCCTGAAAGGATTACTCCTTTAATAGCAGAGGTTAATTCAAATTTATTGAAGGGATGAATTTCACAGTAAACACTTAACTCTCTTACCCTTCTGGCTATTAATTGGGTGTACTGAGAACCAAAATCAAGAATGAGAATTTTATCCTGCATAACTGCAAAATTACAGGGCTTGTTTCAATAGAAATCAAGGCTGCTTTGATAACTAAAAACCAAACGTATGAAATTTTGTACTTATAGAGTAAAAAAAGTCATTGTTATTCAACCTCGGAGTTCCGGAGAAGTTTTTCACTTCTTCACAAACTTCAGTAAACGTCCGTCCGGCAGTTGGACGAGGTACAGGCCGCTGTGAAGGGAGGCTGCATCTATCCTTGTGTTTGTGGTGCTTTCCAACATGAGCTTCCCGCCCACACTCAGGATGCGTACCGGACTTTTCACGGGAGACTGCACTTCCATGTAACGACCCGAAGGGTTGGGAAAAACTACTGCTTCTACTGCATCGCCCGCCGCACTCAGCACACATGGAGTAATTGTCACTGCCTGTGTTTGTGTGGCGGTGTTGCCTGCCTTATCGGTGAAGGTCCACGTGATGGTGGTGTTGGTGTTGGAGGTAATAGGGAAAGTAGTGACATCAGATGTAGCTGTTATCTTTCCATCACAATTGTCTGTAGCAGTGGGTACGGTTACGTCCGCTTCCGCAAGCGAACACCGTGTGGTAATGGCATCCAAGGAGCCTGTAACTGTCGGTGCTTCGGTGTCGGCGATGTTCACCTGCTGCATTTGCGTGACGGTGTTCCCCGCTGCATCTTCATACGTCCATGTGATGGTTCCGCTTTCGGTAATGGGGAAGTTGGTGACATTGTGTGTGGCGGTGATCTCCCCATCGCAATTGTCATTGGCTTTGGGGAAGGTTACGGCATCTTCCGCCAGTGAACACTCTGCGGTAATGGCATCCAAGGTGCCTGCAACTGTCGGGGGTGTATTGTCTACTATTACGTCCTGCATTTGTGTGGCAGTATTGCCCTCACTGTCGGTGTAAGTCCATGTGATGGAGGTGTTGGAGGTAATGGGGAAGTTGGCCA
>JACONI010000110.1 GCA_014323825.1 Ekhidna sp.
CGGTAATGAGGATTTTGCCATAGATAACACAGGGCAAATTACCGTAGCCCAAGCCGGCGGCCTTGACTTTGAGACCGAGGAGAGTTATGCCCTTGAAGTAACTGTTTCGGATGGGGTTACCACGATCCGTCGTACCATTTCTATTTCCGTAAACGATGTGAATGAAGCCCCTATGTTTGCTACTGATGTATATACACAGAACGTGGCTGAAAATACCGCTGTAGATGCGGCGGTGGTGGCGTTGAGTGCAACGGATGAAGACGATACCGATGACCCGACTTACGAAATCACCACAGGCAATACCAACGATGATTTTAAAATAAATGCAAATACAGGAGTAATTGCCGTAGCAAAAGCCCTTACCGGCAAGGTTGGGAACAGCTATACCCTCACCGTAACCGCCCGTGATGATGAGCATCCTGCTCCGCTGACAGCCACGGCCACGGTCAACATTACGGTCACAGAGAATCAGGCCCCTGTGTTTACCGATGGCTCTTCTACCGTGCGGAGTGTAGCTGAAAATACCGTATCAGGGAATGTCGGGGGTCCGGTTGCGGCTGCCGACCCCGAGAGAGATGCCATCACTTATGCGATCAAATCGGGGAATGAAGCTAATAATTTTGAGATAGATAGCAGCTCGGGACAAATCACGGTTAAAAGCGGTGCCAGCCTTGACCATGAGGATACTCCAAGCTACACCCTTACCGTAACCGCTACGGATGCCGGTTCAAATACAGCAACTGAGAGCACCGTCACCATTACGGTTGATGATGTGAACGAAGCTCCGGAGATTACCTCGGATAATACGAAAAGCGTAGCAGAGAATACCACCGCAGTACTAACTGTTGTGGCGACCGATGCGGATGCGAACACAATGATCCGCTATTCGCTCAGCGGGGGTGCAGACAAGAGTAGTTTCGACATTGACCAAAATAGCGGTGCTTTGACGTTCAATACGGCCCCAGACTTTGAAGCCCCCGGCAGTACGAATAATACCAATATCTACGTTGTAGCCGTAACAGCAAGCGACGGGGACAACAGCGTTTCGCAGACGATCACTGTTACAGTCACCAATGACCCGGATGATGATGTGCTAGGCATTCCGTCTGCCGAAGGTGTAGAACTCTATCCGAATCCGGCTTCCGGTCATTTCAGACTGACAGGTATTTCGGGGCAGTTAAGCGGAGTGACACTCATCGGCACAGAAGGCAAAGCAGTCAGAAGCTATCTCGTCTCAAAGTCCGGATTGTACGATCTTTCAGGGTTGAACGAGGGTCTCTTCTTTGTGGTCATTGAAGGAGTTAAGGAGCGTAAGGCTGTGGGCAGGATCGTGATAAGGAAATAAGCGATAGCCATTAAAGTATCAGCAGCTCCGGCATTTTATATATCATTATTTGTTCCGGTTGTCCCTCAGAGTAACGGTCCTGTTAAAGATCAGATGGTCTTGAGTCGAATCTTCATCAACACGGAAATAGCCTATTCTTTCAAATTGCACTTGATCCCCGACTTTAGCTTTTTTCAATGACGGTTCCACTACTGCATTGGAAATAATTTTCAGGGAGTCAGGATTGAGATGATTTTTAAAGTCGTCCTTTATAGCACTCATGTTTTCCGTTGTGAACAACCTGTCATACATTCTGATCTCTGCGTTTATAGCGTATGAAGCGGACACCCATCCTAAAGTTCCCTTCACTTTTTTTCTACCGGTATCCTGTCCGCTCTTTGTTTCCGGATCATATTCAGCATAAAGTTCTTCAATACTTCCATCTTCTGCTTTTTTGTAGCCTGTACACTTGATGATATAAGCAAACTTCAGACGTACCTCTCGATCAGGACCTAAACGAAACCACTTTCCGGGACTCGGAGGGTTTTCCATAAAGTCTCCCTGATCTACATAGATTTCCTGCGTAAAAGGTATCTTTCTTGTGCCGGCAGCAGGATCTTCCGGGTTATTGATAGCTGTTAACATTTCTGTTTTATCTTCAGGCCAGTTAGTGATAATCACTTTGAGCGGATTCATTATTCCAAAGACTCGGTTTGCTTTTTTATTGAGGTCTTCTCTCACGGCATGCTCAAGGACTGCCACATCTGTCAGCCCATTTCTCCTGGCTACTCCGATGGTATCTGCAAACTTTTTGACGGCTTCCGGGGTAAAACCTCTTCGCTTCATGCCGGAAATCGTTGGCATCCTGGGGTCGTCCCAGCCATTTACATGTCCTAATTCCACCAGTTCGCGTAAGCTCCGCTTACTGACCACCGTGTAGCTCAGGTTAAGGCGTGCAAATTCGGTTTGTTTGGAAGGATAAATCTCCAAATTTTCAATAAGCCACTCATAAAGCGGACGATGAACTTCGAATTCGAGCGTACATAACGAATGTGTAATACTCTCAATGGAATCGGATTGCCCGTGAGCCATATCATAAGTAGGGTATATACACCATTTACTGCCTGTCCGATGATGCGCCGTATGCTTAATCCTATATAAAATAGGGTCTCTCATATGCATGTTAGGCGAGGATAAGTCGATCTTGGCTCGTAATACCTTCTCCCCATCTTCAAACGCTCCTTCTTTCATGCGAGAAAACAGGTATAAATTCTCTTCTACAGATCGCTCTCTATAGGGGCTTGGAGTTCCCGGCCGGGCAGGGGTTCCCTTGATCTTGTTGAACGCATCCGCCGGAAGATCGTCAACGTATGCTTTCCCTTTTTTTATAAGGTCTGTAGCCCAAATGTAGAGTTGATCAAAATAATCCGAAGCGTAATATTCCCGATCTTCCCAATCAAACCCGAGCCACCGGATATTATCTTTTATTGATTCTACATACTTTGTTTCCTCTTTTTCCGGATCCGTATCGTCAAAACGTAGATTGCATTTTCCGCCATACTTTTCTGCCAAACCAAAGTTTAGACAAATGGACTTTGCATGTCCGATATGGAGATAGCCGTTTGGCTCCGGAGGGAATCTTGAAACAACAGTTTTATGTCTCCCTTCCTCCAGGTCTTTTTCGATCATCTGTTCGATGAAGTTGAGTGACTTCTTATTTTCCTCCATGGTTGTTTAATAAAGCTGCAAAACTAAATTGAAGTTCAGCTTTCCGGAAGTATAAGAAAGGATGCTTTTTAGCAAAAGCATCCATATTATCGCTTTTCCGATAATTTTGATTAAACTTGCGTATGAAATATTTGGTAGTGCTTATTATCATTGGTTTGATGTCAGGCTGTCAGCAGACAGGTGCTGATAAATCGCTGCGTTCTAATGAAGCTGAATACAAACAACCCGCACATCATATAGATGCTTTGACTGAAATTTTTAAAGCACACGGAGGTTACGAACAGTGGGATAGAATGAAGACACTTTCTTACAAAAAAGAAGAAGAGACTACAATCACTCACCTTAAGAACAGGAAAATACGTTTAGAATCTCCTGATCGGGTTATTGGTTTTGATGGAGAAAATGTTTGGGTTACTCCTGATTCAGCGGATGCTTCAAACGCAAGGTTTTATCATAACTTATTTTTTTATTTCTATGCAATGCCTTTTGTAGTAGGCGATCCGGGAGCAAATTATGAAGTATTGGAAAAGAGAGAACTAAAAGGAAAAGCTTACAATCGAATAAAAATAGGCTTTAATCAGGGGGTTGGCGATGCTCCCGATGATAATTACATCATCTTCTCAGATCCGGAGACAAACAGAATGGAGTGGCTGATGTATACTGTTACCTATAGGAGTGGGAAACCCGGTGAAAAATATAATTTGATAAATTACAAGTCCTGGGAGGAGTTTAATTCATTGATCTTACCTACGGCTATTGAATGGTATCAATTTCAAAATGACAGTGTAGGGGGTCCTCGTTCCGAAGTAGTATTTGAAAACATTGAAATACTGGAATCTGCTCCTGATCCTGCACTTTTTGAGATGCCCGAGGGTGCGCAGATAGCTCCCCGGTAGAAGTAGATTATATTTTTCTTTTTAGCTGAAATTTTTTTTTCATTCTTTCCCCTTTACGGACAATTTTAACTTTGATTTTCCTGCCATCTTTTGATTGAAGAAGTGCATAAATGTCAGAGAGGTTATGTGTACGAAGGTTTTTTCCATTGACCGAAAGCACCGTGTCATCTTTTTTAATACCCGCAATAGCAGCCGGACTCTCCGGATCAATGGAAATGACTTTTAATGTATCCAAGTTAATACCTGTTGCGTTTATTACCATGCCGCTCATGTCATATTCAAAATCTTCTTTATAATTTTTACCTTTTTTCATATAAAGAAACTTGTTATGGTAATCAAAAGTGATGTTGAATCTATTTAGCAGTTCACCACCGAAAGTACCGACGCGGGCACCTCGCTTAATGACCTTGTTGTATGCCCCCTGAAAGGGAGCTGACACTAAAACCTTGTCAAATTCAAAACCTGCAATTTTTACCGAATCCATGCGGCCAAGATATCCCGGAATTTCACCTGCTATCCCCCTTCCTAATTTTGTTTTAACTTTTTTTTGAGGGAGATCAATTGTGGAAACGTTGCTATAGTCTACAAGTGCAGCATGACTTGCTCCCGTATCTATCATAAAATCAATATTTTCCCTTTTTTGATCTTGATTTAAGCTTGCGTTGATAAATGGCTTGGAATTTTTTAATTTTATCGGAATTTTGGCAGCCTTTTTGGGAGCTTTATATCCATCGGGGTTATAAAGATTGAGTATTTTATTGTCGTAGTTTATTTCTACGATGAACTTGCTAAATATGTCATATCCAATAATTCCATGTACCTCATCACCGATACTCTCTGAGAGCTTTAGATAGTCGTCTTGTAATACCAATATATTCATATTTAGTCCTATAATTCCTCCGGGTAGGGAAAAGGTGATGCCTGCCGCTGCCAGTGCCCGTACAGAATCAGCGATCCCGGGACCTGAAATTGAAATTTCTCTGACATAATTAAGGTTCAATATGTCGGCATATATTTTTTCAGTTAAGATGGCTGTTTCTACGCCGGTATCCAGTATGAATTTAAGCATCAGAAAGCGGTTTAAAGTGACGGGTATTATGATCAAATTATTATGCTGTTCGAAGGGGATGCTTATCTTCTTCATTTTATCGGGGACTTTAAAACCAAATTCTTTTTGTCCCTTAACCGGTGAATAAAGACAAGCATTAATTATCAGCATAAAGACAAACGCGTTGATGACCGGGTTTCTCATACTGGCATTTATGAAGTTGTTTATACTCATTGAACAATATAGGTTAAAATGACCTCTTACGGTTACCTAAAAATTAATCAAAAAGCTGCTGAATGTCATCTTTTGACAGGCTCTTGACAAAACTCTCCTCCACTGATATGAGGTCAGAAGCAAGTTTTTGTTTGTGGTTTTGAAGGCGGATAATTTTTTCTTCTATTGTGTCCTTTGAAACGAACTTATAGGCGAAGACTTTTTTTACCTGTCCGATTCTATGTGCTCTATCAACAGCCTGCACCTCAACGGCAGGATTCCACCAAGGGTCCAGTAAAAAGACATATTCTGCTTTGGTGAGATTTAAACCTGTACCCCCTGCCTTTAACGAAATGAGAAAAATGCTTACCGATTCATCATTTTGAAACATTTCTACCTGCTTTTGTCTGTCTTTGGTTGTTCCGTCCAAGTAAGAAAATAATATCTCTTGCTGATTTAAGTAATCAATAATAATTTTTAAGTGTTTTACAAATTGACTGAAAATTAATACTTTATGTCCCTTGGATATGGAGTTTTCAATCATGTGTGTCACGTTCTCAAGTTTGCCGGATGTACCTTCATATTCAGGCTTTACCATTTTTGGATGATTTGCTATTTGTCTTAACCGTGTCAGACCCCGTAACAACAGTATATGAGACTTCGCAATTCCTTCATTTTCAATGATATCCATTATTCTACTGCGAAACGCATTCTTCTCCTCTTCATAAATAGCCCTTTGGTCATCACTCATTGTACAGTAATGTATATTTACTGTCTTTTCGGGGAGGTCATCCGCTACCTGGCTCTTTTCTCGTCTCAGTAAAAAGGGTTTAATTATTGAATGAAGCTTTTGGGTTTTCCCTTGATCTCGGTTTTTTTCAATAGGCTTTAGATACTCTTTTTTGAAGTAAGACTTATTACCAAGTAATCCCGGGTTGATGAAGCTCATTTGTGACCATAGGTCAAGTGTACTATTCTCTATTGGTGTGCCGGTCAAGATGAGTTTGTATCTTGATTTGAGCAATCTTACTTTTTTAGAAATCAAAGACTCCGGATTTTTAATAGCTTGTGACTCATCCAGAATAATATAATTAAAGTAAAATTCGCTCAATATTTCGGCATCCCTCCTCGTGGTTCCGTAGCTTGTCATTACTAAATCGTATGTACGGAATAAAGCACTTTGCTTTATTCTGTTGACACCTGTATAGTTCAGGATTTTGAGCCCCGGGGCAAACTTAGCAGCCTCCAATTCCCAGTTATAAAGGAGCGATGTAGGCATTATCAATAAATTTGTGTTTTCCGGATTTTCATTTTTTTGATGCTGTAGCATTGCCAGTGTCTGAACCGTTTTACCAAGACCCATATCATCGGCTAAGCATCCTCCAAAGTTGTATTCATCAAGAAATCTAAGCCAGTTGTATCCGGCTACTTGATAAGGTCTCAAGTCTCCTTCAAATCCATGAGGAGTGTTGTATTCCTCAATCTTCTCAAAGTTTAGTAAGTGCTCAAGCCTTCTCCCTATGCTTACCTTTGCATGTCCCCCTTCTTTGAGTTCTTTGACAAGTGACAGATGAATCTTACTGAGTGTAACCCCTTCATTTGTTTGATTTGAAAATGCAAACAGGTCCTTATACCTGAATATCCAGGATTCGGGAATTACACCAATTTCTCCATTTGGCAAAGTAATTTCTGTCTCCCCTTTTAGAATACATTTTCGGACTTCATTAAAGGGGATTTCAAACTTTCCAAACTTAATTTTAGCTTTTAAGTCGAACCAGTCAATCCCTTCACTCACTTCCAGATTTAAAGAGGACTCTCCAAGAAAGAATCTTTTCCCCTTCAGGTTTTGACTAATTATGAAACTTTGTAGTAATTCCCGATTACTCTTTAACCAGTCAAAGGCCTTCGTTTGGGAAAGCGTTATACGAGAATTTTGAAGTTGTAAGCCATTCTCGGCCAATTTTTGAATCATCTTTTTTTCAGCATGATGATCTCTTGTGATCCTGTGGAAGATGTAGTTATTCTCTATTTTTTCCAGTGATACACTTACTTTATTTCTTTTATTTGCATTAAAGTTGTATTTTCCATAGTTGAAGGAAAGTTCCAGGAGCATTTTATCACTATTTATCGCTTCCGGGGAGTGCCTATTATTATTGAAAACAGTAATCTTTTGTGTCGTTTTCAATTCACTCAAAGTGAGTTTTGGTATGGGTGTCGGCTTATGTGTTTTGATATCAAACCCCTTGGCGTACACATCAAATTCAGCAATGAGGGGAGCAACAAACTTCTTATAATAAGTCTCCTCAATATCCTTTGGAATAAGGATAAATTTCTTATTAAGAAAAGGCTTTAACTTCCCGCCACTGACAGGCTTCTCAAATGTGAAAAGCTGATTACCGCATACCATCCATGCCGGATTTTTACAAAGCAGATAGCTCCCGTTATTCAGGAATTCAATTTTCTGATCCTTTAGTTTAATCGTCGGAAAATAATGGGTATTATCTTCATTTCTTCTAAAGTGAAACAGGATGGTAGCCCGCTCCGATACTATTTCAAGTTCCTTCCAGGCAGGCTCTCTGTCTTTTCCCATCTCAAAAAGTCTTTTTCCTTTGATTAATTCAAGTATCTGAGACCTTCTTCGATCTATATATACTTCTATTTCTTTTTGAAGCACTTCATCTTCAACCGACTTACCGTACGTTTTTAAGAAAAACTCTTCGGGTTTCTGTTGCTTCTTCCGGAATTTAACGGCCACCTTGTCCTGCCGGATTTCATCCATCAGTTTAATGATTCGATAGTCGTTTTCATCAAGACCTGAGGAAAAATCAGCAGCATTCTTTGAGGAAATGTTCTGATGTGATAAAGTGAGGCCGCCTTTTTTATTGAGCTGAATGACGAAGGGTTCAAACAAATAACCAAGGTATTCATGTTCGTATAGCGAGTAGATTAATTGGAATGGTTCTCCATGCGATACTTTCAAAGGATTAGCTATTTAGGTAAACTTCGAAAGTAATAAATTTCCAAAAGCTTACAATAAAGATCAGGTTAACCCCAGACTAAGAGTAGAATGGCAAAAAAGAAACAGCCAGGTGTAATTGCAAACTACACCTAGTCCAAGTTAAACTACGAAATAGCAAATATGTTTTTAAAATTTGATACAGAAAAAGAGAAGATAAATTACACATCAAAAGGAGTATTATGGATGATGCCCATATTACTCTTTTGGTTTTTATCTGTGTCCACAAATTGTATTCTTTTGCCACATAAAGAAGTAATAAGAAGTGAACGATGGGATAAAGAATTAAATTGGGTCTTATCAAAGCAGCAAACGAAAGTATTATGATACTACATATCATCAAGTAGTTTTTCTTGGTGGTTATGGAGATGATGCTAAGATACATTCCAAGTAAAAGAAAAGATGCACAGGTTAAATCTGTTAATACGTACATACTTTTTGTAAAGTACCCTCCCAATAAAATTAATGTGATGATTGAATAAAATATTGTCTTTCTTTTATTTGGGAAAATCGCTATACCTATTCCGTATGCAACCGGATACACTAATGTCCCGATCAGGATTTGAAAAATTAATAATCCGTGATACCAGTATTGTCCTAATGTTATTTTAAAAAAGTAAATAATGAATGGATACCCGATCGTTCGGTGATAGGACGGTTTGTTCTCTTTGCCGAATACGCCGTATTTTGAAAAATTATCCGCAGGATCAACATAAGTCATTGTGTCAGGATAATACATCAGTAGTTTTTCTTCTATTAGCTGTCCATTCTGAAGAAAGACGGACAATCTGCTGCCTGTACTGCAAATAATTATTACGTATACCACATGCACTACTAGACCAATAATAAATAGCTTTTTAAAGGGGTTCATTTTCATACTGTTGTTGTTATCTCTTTATTGAACCAAAACATCTTTTATCTTTCCATCCTCTTGGTATTCAGTATCAGTGTTGATTTCCCACAGGTTAATTTGCTTCTTTCCCAAATATTGAAAGGCTAATATGATCAAAAAAGGCTCAATTGGAAGTCTCATTCTTGGACTTGCCCCTGCAAGAAAAGAGGGCCCTATAATCAAAAAAATGAGAGATAAAAATACAAGCACAAACAGGTACTCTTTCTTTAACACCTTATGGCATAGATATAAAAATCCTAACGATAATAGGGTAGTATTTAAAAAGAGAAAAAAGTACCATACAACCTTCATCGTAGTAGATTCAATTAGTTTGTAACCACTATGAGAAATAACTCGTTTGTGATATCCATATAATACTCCTATCTCCATAAGATGAGGAGGTAAGAGATGATTTTCGGCAACTCTTATCCAGTATGAGATGGCTGATATAGGATGATTGGAGACTGCTTCAAAAAACCTGTCTTTCCGCAATTTATCTTTAACTAGCCAATTATCTTCAGCATTAATTTCAACTTCCCACAATAAATATTTCTCATCTTCTTCATTTTTTAACAAAATTTCTTTTACTGTATATTCAAACATATTTATACCTAAAATACTAGACGACGAAAAAACTCCGTAATGGTTGTATATCCTGAGAGAAGATAAATTACACATTAAAAGGAGTATTATGGATGATGCCCATATCAATCTTTTGGTTTTTATCTGTGTCCACAAATCGTATTCTTTTGCCACATAAAGAAGCAATAAGAAGTGAACGATGGGATAAAGAATTAAATTGGGTCTCACCAAAGCAGCAAATGAAAGTATTATGATACTACATATCATCAGGTAGTTTTTCCTGGTGGTTATTGAAAGGATGCTGAAGTACATTCCAAGTAAAAAAAAGGATGCACAAGTTAAATCTGTTAATACGTACATACTTTTTGTAAAGTACCCTCCCGATAAAATTAATGTGATGATTGAGTAAAATAATGTGTTCCTCTTGCTTGTTGGGAAAATCGCTATACCTATTCCGTATGCAACCGGATACACTAATGCCCCGATCAGGATTTGAAAAATTAATAATCCGTGATACCAGTATTGTCCTAATGTTATTTTAAAAAAGTAAATAATAAATGGATACCCGATAGTTCGGTGATAGTCCGGTTTGTTCTCTTTCCCGAATACACCGTATTTTAAAAAGTTATCCGCAGAATCAACATAACTCATTGTGTCAGGATAATACATCAGTAGTTTTTCTTCTATTAACTGTCCATTCTGAAGAAAGACGGACAATCTGCTACCTGTACTGCAAAGAATTATTACGTATACCACATGCACTACTATGCCAATAATAAACAGCTTTTTAAAGGGGTTCACTTTCATGCTGTTGTTATCTCTTTATTGAACCAAAACATCTTTTATCTTTCCATCCTCTTGGTATTCAGTATCAGTGTTGATTTCCCACAGGTTAATCTGCTTCTTATCCGCAATTTTATCAGCGGCTAACAGCCCCATCAATATGGAATGATCCTGGTTATTATATTTAAAAGCCCCGTATCTTCCGATTAGATATAAACCTTTTATTTTATCTAAAAAGTCAATAACTATTTTCATATTTTCCTGATAGCCTGTCTCATAAACAGGGTAGCATTTGGGAACTTTGATGACTTTGGCATTTAAAATCTTATCTTCGCTAGAAATTAGATTGATTTTGTGAATTTCATTTTTAGCTATTTCTATTACGTTATCTTCCTCGGAAGTCCATATCTCTTCATGTTCAAAACACCAAAACTCCATGCACAAAATGGTTGTCTTTGAATCCCGATTAAGGCTTGGACACCAATTTCTGAAATTTGTAACTCTACCATGCCGCACATCCGGAGAATGAATATATAGCCAGTTGTCAGTGAACAAATCCAGTCGGTCAATTTCTAAATAAACTAAGATCGTATTTCTAAAGTAAAGGCTGTTAACTGCTTTTTTTACTTCTTTGGGCACGTTTTCGAGACCTCTGATGAGAGATGTAATCGGCATAGTAGAGACAATGGATGTTGCATACTTAATTGTTCCGTCTTCTAGTTCGATCCCTTTCACTTCATCTTCTTTCTGATTCAGAAAAATCCTTTTAATGCGAGTTTCTAAAACGACTTTTCCACCATTGCTTGCTACATAATCCGAAGCACGTTCATATAAAGTGCCCGATCCGTTTTTCGGGTAAGCAAACTGATCCACTAAGGTTTTATGTTTATTTCCTTTATTTCCAATAATAGCAGATTTTACTGCTGCCAAAAGTGTGAGTGTTTTTATTCTTTGAGCGGCCCAGTCCGCATCAATTTTAGTGCATGCTATACCCCATAGCTTTTCGGTGTAATGTTTAAAAAACATTTCATATAACTTTTTCCCAAAAGCATTAGTAACCCATTCCTCAAAATTTTTAGGATTTCTTAAAGGTTTAACCAGTCGCAACCCAAAAAACCATAAAATCTGCAAGATTTCAAGTAAAGATAAGTTGGTTAAGACGTTATTTAATTTTAAAGGATAATTAAAATATCGTTGTCTGTAATAAATCCGTGTTTGCCTTTCAACCAATGTGAAATCTTCTTTGATCAATTCAGTAAAAAACGCATTAATCTCTTTTTGCTTTGAAAAAAAACGATGAGGCCCTAAATCCACTCGCTGCCCCCATAGCTCAAAACTCCTTGCCATTCCCCCAATATTTTTGCTGGCCTCGTAAACTTCGACTTTTTTCCCTTTCTTTGTGAGGGCATAGGCACAACTTATGCCGGCAGGTCCTGCACCGATAATAATTGTTTTCTCTTTCATATATTTATTTGCAAGTTATACAGACTTTACGGTGAAACTACTTTAACCAACTTAATTGCATAAACTCAAAGTTTCTCACAATGAGTTTCTAACTCTTTGTGCATCCGGTTATTGAGTTGAGATCGTAAGTTCGAATCTGCTTTGTTTTCAATCTGTCTTCCATCTATTGCTACCACAGGTGTTAGCTCGCCCATAGTACCCGTAGCAAAAACTTCATCGGCATTGTAAAACTCTACAAGGCTCAAATCTTTTTCCCGAAAAGCTATTCCATGCTTTTCTGCCATCTCCAATACAAAGCCTCTTGTGATTCCGTGGAGGCAGGCGTTGGCATAAGGAGTGTAAAGTGTTCCATCTTTTACCATGAATAGATTCGTGTCGTTAAGCTCAGCCACAAATCCTCTTTCATCAAGCATGATGGCTGCATCTGCTCCGGCAATATTGGCTTGGATCTTCGCCAGGATATTGTTGAGCAGGTTGCTGTGGTGTATTTTAGAATCTAAGAATTGCGGGCCATTCCGTCTTTGTGTTGAAGTGATTACTTTGATTCCCGAATCATTGTCATAAACCAAGGGTTTCCACTCTGCTAAAATGATCAGGCAACTTCCTTTTTGATTAAGTCTTGGGTCCATTCCGGAGGTCACCTTTTCTCCCCGGCTTAAGGTTAGACGGATATGGGTGTCTTCCGTCATGCCGTTTGCCTCCAGCGTTTGCTTAATGGCATTTTTTACGAACTCTCTCGTAGGAATATGTGCAAAATGAAGGGCTTTAGCAGACTCATACATCCGATCCAAATGTCTATCCAGATGTAACAGACCGTTCTTGTAAACTCTCAATCCTTCCCAGACAGTATCTCCACCTTGCACCGAACTGTCAAAGACGGATACTTTGGCTTCATTGCGAGGATAGAGCCGATCACCGACCCAGACTTGGATGTTTTCGTTTTTAGGGTTGTATTGTTGTAGCATAATTTTTTGTTGTTATTGTGATCCCGTCCCGTAGGAGGAAGTGATTCAATTTTATCATTTCTTGATTTTCTGAAATAAGTCTTTTTGTTGCAAGAGGTTACTTCGCCATTGTTCCTTAAAGTGACGAATATGTTTTCAGTTTTTCATAATAGGGCTGCGCCTCTCTAAGAAGAGGTTCACAATGTGTAGGAAGTGGACGCTTGCTGGTTTTTTGCTTTATAAAACCGGTAGAATTATGAACGTTTTTATACCAATATTTTGCCCAGCTTCCATCTTCAGGAATAGGCCCTTTTTCCCAACTTAGCATTTCGGATTTGAAAGGTATGCCCACTCTCTCACACAGTGAAGAAAGTCCGCTTTCAGGATCCGAGAGAATGTCATTTGAGTCTACCACAATGGGTTCAAACTTCCCCTTTTCTTTAACAAAGTCTAGTAATTCAGCTTCCTCCTTCAATCCTATGTCTTGCAATGTTGGCTTGGTGATGACCTGCGCAAAAGAAGTGATGAGTTGCTTCGGATCGCGAATCAGAAACACGTTTCTCATACTTATCAGATAGTCCCATTCAAGACCTGTATGGTGTTGAGCCATATTCTTGAGAAACAGCACTTCATATTTTTTCTCAAGTTGGAAAATCTCATTTAAAATATCATCAGGATCAGAAGACATACTTTGAAGTATGTCTTCCCTTCCCGGATGATCCAATCCGGTAAATTCAAGATAGTACGCATAAAAAGGTTCATCAATTACCTTGGTGGCCGACCGCCGGGCGAAAGAATACATCATCGCAGTAGAGATATTTCTTGGGCAGGAGATAAGATTGATAATCATAAATTCAATGGCATTGTTACTTAACTATATTTTGTATCAGCATACAATGTTAGTTATTTTTATTCAAAATTACCAATGCCTATAAAACTTATGAATTGTCCAAAATGTAAGTCTGCTCATAAAATTAAAAGAGGTATCCTAAACCGAAAGCAACGTTACTGCTGTAAAAGTTGTGGGTATCATTATACGGTAATGCGTAAAAAGACCGCAAAGCCCGATGCTATGAAAAAACAAGCCTTACACCTTTATTTAGAGGGATTAGGTTTTCGTGCTATCGGTCGTATGCTTGGGGTCAGCCATGTGTCCGTTTATCGGTGGATCAAAAAGTTTGGGGAAACACTTGATTCAGTTAAAAGTAATGGAAATAGATGAGTTGCATATTTATATCGGTTAAAAAAAAACGATTGTTGGGTCCGGTTGCTGTGGATAGACATAGCAAAAAAATCGTTCATGGTGTACTCGGAGATCGAAGTGAGCAAACAGGAAAGTCTTTATGGAATAAAATGAAATATAAGGCGATAAAAAACGCAATGACGGATTATTAGAAAGTTTATGAAAAGATGATGCTCAAAGAGATACATACCCAATCCAAAGCAGAAACCTATACTGTGGAAGGGCATAATAGTTTATTCAGGCATTTTTTAGCGAGGCTAAAAAGAAAGACAAAGTGTTACACTAAAAATGTAAACAGATTAAAAAAAGCGGTTACAACGCTGACGCTAAAAAGAGATAATCAATTAAATATAATTGGGGAACAATGCCAATTTAATATTACTCAATTGGGACTTCCAATAACAGCGAATTGTAGCTTCCAATAAAACCCAGACCATTCTCTACATTAGAGTATATCTGGACAGGCTCTGCAAAGATGTCCTCTTCTAGCCACCGTTGCAATTCTGTCGTTGCTAGGTAATTATAATAAGATTCTGATAATCTATTCACTATAATGAGTAGTTTTAGTTCCGGATCATACTCCTCTTCGCTGAAGGATGAGTAAATGAAAGTGGTCGTAAGATTTATATTGAAATCCGAACCTTCAAAAAGCCGATCGTCAAATATGATTCGATTTAAAAAATATTCTTCAATGGCAAGACTATTTGTCTCCAGACGTAGTCTTTTGGTTCGGGTAAGTAACGATTCCGTATCAATGACCGGGCCTATATCTGTTTCAACTATATTGGGTTCTTTGAATTCTGAAAATGCCAGCACTTCGTAATAGTCATCACCTATTCTGTCCCGGATTTGCAGGGTAAAGTCTATATCGGGAGAGGAGTCGTTTATATCTATATCTGTAATTTTTGCCCTTGCTTTTCTAATGGGTATGCTTTCTTCTGCTGTAGCTATGGGGAATCCATTTTTTTCGACCTCTATACGGTAATTACTTCTAATTTTAGGTCTAAATGGAAAATGATAGTTTGCATAGCTTTCAAGAAATGTTGGAAAGGCCTCATTGCTTTCTCCAATAAGTATTCCATCCTCAAAAATTCTCACGGCAGCATCTCGTAACTGAAATCCCTTACGATCTGAATTTTCCAAAATAGAACGACTTCTGGCAACGGAGATAGTGATTGTACTATCCGAGTGCAAAAAACCTCCTAAAACGAGTTGATCTTCGTATTCAAGGTCATCGTCAACATTAATTGTTAATTCACATGAAGAATTAATTACAGAAAGCAGAATTAACAAAATAGTCAGTTTATTCATCACTAAAAGTTGAATTTATAAACAATATAAGGAATAGTGGGCAGCAGACTGAACTGCTTGACGACATCTTTTTGTGCTTTCTCATCGTAAGCCACTTCAACAAAAAAAGGATTTCTTCTGTTATAAGCATTGTAAAACCCTAATGACCAGATTCTCTCCCCATTTTTTTTGGGTTTTTTGAAAGATATGCCTAAATCCAAACGGTGATAAGATCTCATCCGAAAATCATTTCTATTTTCAAAATATTTGTTAGATTCAGAGGAGGATTCAAAGGAATCAGCTAAAAAATTGAATCCGAATGGATAAAATCGGGGGAAGGAAGTGTTGGGTAACGTGATTGCATTTCCTGTTCCATACACCCAGTTGCCTGAGACAGAGATACGCTCATTGATATCGTAGGCAGCAACCAAGCTTACATCATGCCTTCTGTCATATCTATATGGGAAGGGGTCCCCATTATTGAGTTCTTCAAACTGCCGCATGGTCTTAGACCATGTGTAACCAATCCATCCGGTAAGCGTCCCACTTTTCTTTTGAATAAGGAACTCTACTCCGTGGCTGTCCCCATCACCTGATGTGATTTTTTCTTCCCAGTTGTCATCAGTATTGAAATAGGTGGCTCCATTCAGGTAAGAAATCAAGGATTTCATTTCTTTATAGTATCCTTCCAGAGATACCTCATAATCTCCCATTGTTTTAGCATAACCAAGTGCAACTTGCCAGGATTGTTGCGGCTTAACATCATCCGTTGCGGGCACCCATAAATCAGTGGGGAGTCCTGTTCCACTATTCGTTAAAAGGTGAATAAACTGGGTCATTTCGGAATAAGAAGCCTTTATGGATGAGTTTCCACTTAATAAGTATCGGGCAGATAATCTGGGCTGTACTGAATTATACCATTTGCTTCGAACGTTAAATCCGGCAAGATGCACTCCTACATTTAACGCAATTTTTTTCCCTAGACGTATATCATCTTCGAGGTAGGAGGAGACTTCAACCGCAGAGATTTTAGTAGCACCATAAGTTGTGTCTTGTTCCAACTCGGATTTGTATCCGAAAGCCCCGGGACTAAACGTGTGGTTTATTATAGAGGATCCGAATTTGATACTATGGGCCGGGCTGGGGAGGAAGTCAAAATCTACTTTGAGTGCGAGGTCTTCAATTCCTGAATTGTAATTGATTTCTTCTCTATCTCTTTCAATCTCATTGTTTATGTCACGAGTTTGCTCATCATATTTTTGAAAAATATCAAAATTGAAGGTGCTGTATGTTCCTGTGATATTAGCAAAAAGCTTTTGTGAGAAGAGGTGATTCCACCGGATGGCTCCAATCACATTTCCCCAGTCCAATCCACCCTCTTCCTCTTCAGGCAAGTCATCAGAGTTCATACTTCTGTATTTGAAATAAAATTTGTCTTTCCCTCCATAAAAAGAGCAATAAATTCGATCCTTATCCGAGAACCGGTGATTGATTTTAGCATTTAAGTCCTGGAAGAAGTATACTAGGTCATCATCGCCACCGGATGATGATTTGATGATGGGTCTGGCGATAAGGTCCAGGTACGTCCTTCTGGCAGAGAAAATAAAAGAGGTATTTTCGTTTTTTATCGGACCTTCTATCGTAAACCTTGAGGAAATGAGTCCGATGGAGGCAGTACCTCCCATTTTCTGATTGTTTCCCTCTTTCATAGAAAGATCAATGATGGAGGAGAGTCTGCCGCCATATCTTGCGGGAAATCCACCTTTAATCACGTTTACATTATTGATTGCGTCTGCATTAAATACGGAAAAGAACCCGAATAAGTGATTTACATTATAGACAGGAACTCCGTCAATAAGGATCAGGTTTTGGTCGGGGCCGCCTCCTCTGACATATACTCCACTGGTACCTTCATTGCCTCCCTGGATGCCCGGAAGAAGTTGTAACGTTTTCATAACGTCCACTTCACCCATTAACATAGGAGCCGTCTGAATCTGCTTCATAGGGACACTCACTACACTCATTTGCGGACTCAGCTCTACATTTTCAGAGGCAGTTACCACGACTTCTTGAAGTAGCTGTCCCGGTTTGAGATCAATTTCTTTCTTTATGTTTCTTGATAGGTAGATACTTTCTTCATAGTTGGCATAGCCTACATAGGATACCCGTAAATTCACGGAGTCTTGCGCTAGCGTAAGGCTAAAAAAACCGTAAGTATTGGCTATGGTTCCTAAGCCTGACCGTGTGTCAAGAATTGTGGCACCAATCAAATCCTCTCCGGTTTCACTGTCTTTTACAAAGCCGCTAGTGGTGTAGCGTAATTGACTGAAGATCACCAGTGGTGACATCAATAGGATAAGCGAGATGATTTTCAAAGTTTTCAAAGATTGATCTGATTTTAGTCTTTAAGCGGGTAAAGATATGAAAAAAGTTTGTTTCCGATCCACTATTTTAAAATTCCTATATAAAAAAAGACTTTACCGGAGAAGGAATGATGAGTAAATGAAAAAAGCCGGTGTTATCTTCTAATAAAACACCAACTTTTAAGTAAGTATTTTATTATGCAGCTACGCCATCTGAGCTTCCAACTTTTGGCTAAGGACATTCTTAGAAACAGCTCCGATTTGCTTATCTACAACTTCTCCATTTTTGAAAACCAAAAGGGTAGGGATGGATCTTATTCCAAACTTTGCAGAAACCTCGGGATTAGAATCAACATCTACTTTTCCAATCACTGCTTTCCCATTGTATTCAGATGCCAACTCTTCAACTACCGGAGCAATCATTTTACACGGACCGCACCACTCAGCCCAAAAGTCAACCAATACAGGTTGCTCGGAATTGATTACTTCCTCAAAATTTTTATCTGTGATCTCTACTGTTTGTGCCATTATTTTTCCAGTTTGAAATTTCTTCAATTGTAAAACTAACGCAAAACTAATTTGAATAGTTTACTCCGGACTATCAAAATTTCGCTTTGTTAGCTGCAATGACAATTAAATTTCCGGCATTGGCACTTGATGGTTTCTTTTTGGTAGCAACATGGTAACCGCTTCCCCCAATCTGTCCACATTTGTCGGTAAAAAAATATATGCTCCCTTGACAATTAAATATTTTGGAGGTGTATTATAAAGTGTGAAATCTTAAATATGCCCATAATTGATGTAATAAAAGGCTAATTCAAAGGCTTTGATGTGATTTTCCATCTTTTTTGAAAAACAGCACGTCCGCCTAAAGGCTCTCCTGATCCGGTGCCTTAACCGACAGTTGTTCCCTTCAATGCCCTTAGTGCCCTCTTTGCCTGTCACGTGATGGGTGTCACTAAATGCCCGCTTAAAACGCTTCCAATTATCGGTCAATAAACTGCCCCATTTTAGGCCTAGTGCTTTTATTTTACACCATAACTCTCTGACAGTATTTGTATTACGTTTGCCAAAGACCCAGGCAACGATCTCTCCACTTTCTCGATGATAGACATAAATCAACCATTGTTTATGACGCTTCTTGCCTACATAAGTCCAAAATTCATCCACTTCCAATTTATCGTAAAAGCTATGCTTGGGTTAGAGAACTACCTGCTGTTTTTCCAAGGTTTTTAACACTTTGCTAAGCGAAATGTTCAAAATATCGCTTATAGCTCTGATACCGCAACCTCTCACCAACATCCTCATAATCAGGGTAATCGTGTTAGAATGAGCCCCTTTATAGCTCAGCGCATGGTCGCCGATAAACTGGCGAGAGCAGGTATTACGTAAATAATTTTGCTTTTTAGCTTGTTTCTTCCCGTTTTTGACTATATTTATATTTTTATCATTGAGGGCAGGTTAGTGTGATTTGTATTTTCATTGATTTTGAAAATTAATTTCTATGCAAGTTTACACTAACTTGTTCTTTTTGAACAAGTTATAAATCATACTTTTTGGAACAGTACCGAAAAACGGATGAATCCTTAATAATTAAATTAAATATTTTTATACTTACTTTACATTTTTAATAAAAAAAGTGTTTAATCTTTTAATCGAAATTATTTTTTTAAACAATTAAACTTTTATTAACATGGATAAATTAAATTTATTTCTTAACAAATTATACAAACTTATGCCTAAAATTGTCCTGTTTAGCGTCTTCGGCTTAGCCCTTGTCGCTTGTGGAGATGATGACTGTGAGGATATGGAGCCTGATAAACAGGAAGAGCCGGAAAACACGGCACCGGCCGTGGTCAATCGGACCTTTACGGTAAAGGAAGATGCAATAAACGGGACCGCAGTCGGCACGGTAAAAGCTACCGACGCAGAGAAGGATAAACTGACCTTTTCCATTAATTCGGGCAATACCGACAATGTTTTCGAAATAAATGCAGCTTCGGGTGTCATTACTGTAGCAGGAACCCTCGACTTTGAGAATACTCCGGATTATACCCTTGCGATAAAAGTATCTGACAGGAAGCTGGCAGGCACGGCCGATATAACCGTCAATGTTACCGATGTGGATGTGCCGGGTGAGTACCTGCCCCAGCGGGACATCCCTGCCAATATAGCTACATCCCCTATAGCCCTCTGGTCGGACGGCACCACTATATGGGTTGTAGATAATAATGATGCCAAACTCTACGCCTACACCTTGGCCACAAAGGCACGGGATGCCGCCAAGGACATTGATCTCGATGCGGACAATGCAAACCCTTCTGGCCTCTGGTCGAACAAGACCACCATATGGGTTACAGATTGGAATGATGCCAAACTCTACGCCTACACCCTGGCCACAAGGGTACGGGATGCCGCCAAGGACATTGATCTCGATGCAGACAACGACCGTTCTGTAGGCATCTGGTCGGACGGAACTACTCTTTGGGTGGTTCAAAATGAGTCTGGGTTTAGTAGCGACAAACTCTACGCCTACACCCTGGCCACCGGGGTACGGGATGCCGCCAAGGACATTGATCTTGATGCGGACAATATACTCCCTCTTGGCCTCTGGTCGGACAATACCACCATATGGGTTGCAGATACCTATATTCGCAAACTCTATGCCTATACCCTAGCCACTGGGGAACGGGATGTCGCCAAGGACTTTGACCGTCTTGCGGACTTTCGCGCCCCTACAGGCCTCTGGTCGGACGGCACCATCATATGGGTGGCAAAGCCTGGCAGATTCTACGCCTACCGGCTTAAATAGCGGGAGTACACATTATAAAAGCCCTTGCAGGAATGTGAGGGCTTTTTTTGTGAATAAAATATAGATGAAGATCTTCAAGGTTTAACCAACGAAACGACAGCACCACAAAAACCTCCAAGGTTTTGAAAACCTTGGAGGTTTAAATGACCACGATAACAAAGCGTAAAAGCCCTCTTCGCTTTGGCGAATCATTCACTTTTGGGAAGTTTCAAACTTTCCAAAAGTTCCACTGCCAAAGTATATTTTTGACTTTGCCGGTGCATGTTTTGATTTTGCTCGGAGAGGGATAAATGTAACCTCCCTGTACCCGGTGTAACTGCCGGACGGGCGTTGCTGAAGTTTATAATAAAATAAAGCATTTCCTTCGGCATTCTCTGTATAAGGGTACCGCATATTGTCAGGTAACCATGCCTAATTTTGATTCAATAAGACTTTGAAACTCACCTCATTCATGGATTGAAGTTCTTTCATCATCTCATCGGACGGATTAATCGTGAATTTTCGACTTAGCATATCAAGGCTAATTGCCCTGTTATCGTATGCTCCTAAGAGTGAAAGTTTGAACAAACATTTACCCGGATTTGCTTTAGCGATCCGTTCTATTTCATCCACGATAATCGTATTTATATCTTCCAGCTTCACTTTCAACTCGAGACCTCTGACCATATTGTTTCGTATTTCACTGAGGTGTTCGATGTTGGTGATTTTAAGTTCCAATTCCTCACTTTTCCATCTCTTTTGGACGACACCCGAAAGGCATAAAAACCACCCTTGCTCAAGCATTGGCTTAAACTTCAAGTAGTCCGGAGTAGGAAGATAAAACGTATAATTATCATTAAAGTCTTCCAGCGTAACCTTCCCAAAAAGATTACCCTTTCTGGAAGTACGATGCTGTACATCACTAACAATTCCGCCAACCTTTATTTCACGACCTGTGAGCTTATCTAATTCAGTTAATTGTGAAATAGACGTATTTGTCAGAAAATCTATTTCAAACTTGAATTGATTTAACGGATGCCCGGTGATGTAAAGTCCAACCATTTCTTTCTCAATATTAAGTTCTTCAAGTTCACCATACGGCTCAATTCTTCCTACCTTGGGCTTACTAATATCAACTCCACCGGTTTCTCCGAATAAGGAAGATTGAGTACTTGCTTCCTCCTCCTGAATTCGACTGGCATACTTAATAGCTTTTTCAATCAGTGAAGAGCCTTCATCATCGGGATCAACATATTGCCTTCTGTGGTAATCCTCAAAGCAGTCAAATGCTCCTGCCTTGGCCAGACTCTCAAAGGATTTTTTGTTTACCGTCCGCAGGTTAATGCGTTTGGCAAAATCAAAAATGTCACTGAAAGGCCCGTTGACGTTGCGTTCTTCTATAACTGCCTGCACTGCAAATTCCCCAGCTCCTTTGATCCCACCCAGCCCGAATCGAATCTCACCCTCTTTATTTACTTCAAAATCCTGTCCTGATTCATTGATATGAGGACCCAATACAGGAATACTTCTGTTTTTACATTCTTCCATGAAAAAACTCACTTTGTTACTGCTCTGATTGTGAGTTAGGACTGATGCCATATACTCCGCAGGGTAGTTGGCTTTCAGATAAGCAGTATGATAGGCTACCACTGAATAGCAAGTACTGTGTGACTTATTAAATGCGTAGGCAGCAAATGCTTCCCAGTCTTTCCATATTTTTTCAAGCTGCTTCTCCGGATGACCTTTTTCTTTGGCTTGCCTGATGAATTGAGGCTTCATTTTATCAAGTACATCACGCTTTTTCTTACCCATCGCTTTCCTAAGCACATCAGCTTCACCTTTGGTAAAACCTGCAAGCGATTGAGAGAGAAGCATCACTTGCTCTTGATATACGGTGATTCCGTAAGTTTCAGCGAGGTACTCCTCCATAGCAGGGATATCGTAGCTGATGGCCTCTTTTCCATGCTTTCGTGAGATGAAGTTGGGGATGTAATCTATGGGTCCCGGACGGTAGAGAGCGTTCATTGCAATCAAGTCTTCAAAACGATCAGGTTTGAGTATTCGAAGGTACTTCTGCATTCCGGGAGACTCAAATTGGAAGGTACCGTTGGTTTCTCCTCTTTGGTAGAGTTCATAGGTCTTTTGGTCATCTAGCGGGACCGCATCCATGTCAATCTTTTTACCGAATCGCTTCTCTACATTCTCAACAGCCGTTTTGATGATGGACAATGTCTTTAAACCTAGGAAATCCATCTTCAGCATTCCTGCATCCTCGACTACACTGTTGTCAAACTGTGTCACCATCATGTCTGAGTCCTTGGATCTGGCTAACGGGACGAACTTACTTATCTCATCGGGTGTGATAATAACTCCACAAGCGTGAACCCCGATGTTTCTCAAAGATCCTTCCAGGACGACTGCCTGATTTAGTACTTGTGAGGGGAGGTCTTTGCCTTTCTTTAAGGCTTCCAGTTCTTTTACATCTTCGAATACTTTGGTAAAACTTGTCCCCGGTCGTTCAGGTACCAGTTTAGCAATGGCATCTGTCTCGGGTAAGGAGAGTTCCATCACACGACCGGTATCTCGTATCGCTGACTTTGGAGCCATTTTACCATAGGTGATGATTTGAGCAACCTGATCCTCACCGTATTTTTCTATCACATAGTTGATGACTTTTTCGCGCCCTTCATTGTCAAAATCAATATCTATATCGGGAAGTGACACCCTGTCCGGGTTTAGGAAACGCTCAAAAAGCAGATCGTATGCGATGGGGTCGACGTTGGTAATTCCAGTACAATAAGCTACCGCCGATCCGGCGGCAGAACCTCTTCCGGGGCCAACTGAGACTCCCATTTCACGAGCTTTAGCAGTAAGGTCCCGCACAATGAGAAAATATCCCGGATATCCTGTATTT
This sequence comes from Ekhidna sp., assembly GCA_014323825.1. Lineage (GTDB taxonomy): Bacteria > Bacteroidota > Bacteroidia > Cytophagales > Cyclobacteriaceae > Ekhidna. The sequence goes on from JACONI010000110.1 coordinate 23,492, forward strand.
TGAATAGTATCTAACTCAAAATCCAGTCTTTCTTTGATTTCTTCGGTGAGTTCATCGTAGCGTTTTTTTGCTCCTTCGTATGTTAAATGTCTTAAATACGCATTTTCACCACGCTTACCTCCATCCTCCTCATCTTCAGAATCTTTGAATTCATTGGGGATGTCAAAAGCAGGAAGTAATACATCCCTTTCCAGATTGTACTCTTCAACTTTATCAGTCAACTCACTGATATTTTCAATGGCCTCCGGAATATCCCTGAAAGCATCCTTCATCTCATCTTGTGTCTTGAAATAAAAGTTATCATTGGGAAAGCCGGGACGGAAACCCCGACCTCTTCCTATCGGTGTGCTCTGTCGCTCATTTTCTTTGATACATAGCAGTACGTCGTGTGCTTTTGCTTCTTCTTTGTCAAGGTAGTAATATTCATTTGATGCAATAAGCTTAATATCATGCTTCCTTGAAAAGTTGACCAGTGTCTCATTTAACCTGTTTTCTTCTTCAAGATCATGACGGTTGACTTCCAGGTAAAAGTCATCTCCAAATAAGTTTTTCCACCAGAGCAGGGCTTCTTCAGCCTGCGTTTCACCTACGTTTAAAATAAGGTAGGGGATTTCTCCACCCAAGCCGCCGCTTAAGGCAATTAAGTCTTCTCCGTACTTCTCAACCAGTTCTTTATCAATCCTGGGAAAAAGACCGTAATTACCCTCTTTATAAGCTATGGAAGTGAGCTTGATCAGGTTTTCATACCCCCTCTTGGATTTAGCAAGCAATACCTGCTTGAACCTTTTATCAGGGTTGTCTTTGGTGAACTGAAGCTTCTTTCGCTCTTTAGCGATGTAAAACTCTCCGCCTACAATTGGCTTGATCTCCGCACCTTTAGCGGCTCTTACAAATTTGAAGGCTCCAAACATATTCCCCAGGTCAGTCAAAGCAACAGCAGGCATTTCATACTGCTTTGCTTTAGCAACGATGGCCCCGACATCCGGCGTGGCTTGAAGAACAGAAAATTGGGAGTGTCCGTGGAGATGACAAAATGCCCCTTTAATATCTTTCGAATCAACGAGTTTTGTACCAATTTGACTTGTGGACTCCTGTCGTTTGGTTGCAAAGTTGGCGGCATCAAGGTCCGGAGCTTCATAAGTAATATCAGTCGGTACAGTCTTATCAACAGGAGGAATAATACCTCTTTTCAAACACTCGAAAAATGCTTTTGCAGTTGCATTGACATCGTAAGCCGCATCATGCGCATCACCAAAACCTTTACCGAACAGCTTTTCATAAAGCTCAATAAGCTTAGGTACTTTTAGCTGTCCTCCAATTCCACCCTGTAGCTGACAGAATTCCTTCGTATCCTCCGCAGTGTCAATATTCTTCGCTTCGGCTAAGAGATTTTCTTTTTTAGTTCTCAGGTATTCAGCTCCAATGATCTTATTGTCAAACTCTATGTTGTGACCAACAAGGACTTCTGCTTTTTTTACGTCTTCAGAAAATTTGTCAAGCACTTCAGATAGGTCTTCACCCACTTCCAATGCCCTTTTGGTCGAGATGCCATGAACCTTCTCTGCGTTGAATGGAATCGTAAATCCCTCCGGCTTTACGATGTGATTTCCGGTGGATAATAATTTTCCCGAATGATCATGCAGCTGCCAGGCGATTTGAATTAATCGGGGCCAGTTATCCAGGTCTTCAACAGGTGCCGTTTTGTTGTGGGGAAGTCCGGTGGTTTCTGTGTCAAATATTAAATACATCAATGATTTAGCTAGCTTAACATTACAAATTAAAGAACAACAAGGAAATTGAATGAGTTTAATGATGAAAATGTGGATAACTTTTGCTTGATTATTATTTATTCAAAATACCTTTTTGAGCCGAATAAGTAATTTATTCGGCTCAAAAATACATTGATTATGAGCCAATTAATTTCTATATTTGGCTCATGTTTTATAATTGGCAGTTAGATGATTGGAAAAGATTCACCTATGATAAAGAGGTTTTAGGGAAACCGTTAGACGCTTATTATCAAGAGAAAAATAAAGTTTTTGGGCTTAGAGGAGCACTTTCTAAAAAGAAAGAAATTAGTGCAATGCTGGAAGTGATGATCCTGGAAGCGATGAAAACATCTGAGATAGAGGGAGAATTTATGAGTAGGGAAGACGTAATGTCTTCACTCAAGCGAAATCTCGGTTTTGATGAAGAGATAAAGCAGGTAAAAGACAAACGAGCACAGGGGATCGCTGATCTGATGGTGAGTGTTAGAAAGCACTTTGATAAGCCGCTCTCTCAAAAGATGCTGTTTGGCTGGCATACTATGCTGATGCGATGGGACAAACAAATCAATGTGGGAAGGTGGCGGAGTGGGAGTGAGCCGATGCAGGTAGTCTCCGGGAGCATTGGAAGAGAGAAAGTTCATTTTGAGGCACCTCCATCCGCCCGGGTAGCTGAAGAGATGAGAAGTTTCATTCAATGGTTTAATCAATCAAAGAAGACTCATTTAAGCCCAATCCGGGCGGCCATTGCACACTTGTACTTTGAAAGTATTCACCCTTTTGAAGATGGGAATGGACGAATAGGGCGTGCTATCTCTGAGAAGGTACTCTATCAAGGGGAAGGTGAGCCGATGATTTTAAGCATTTCACAAATCATTGAGTCAGATAAAAAGGCATATTACAGTGCGCTTAAAAAAGCCCAACAAACCAATGAGGTTACCTCTTGGGTTAAGTTCTTTTTGAATATACTGATCAGTGCCATTCGGAAATCAAAGGAGAATCTGCTTTTTACCGTTCAAAAATCAAACTTTCTGGAAGAATACCGTAACCTGTTGAATACCCGGCAGCTGAAGGTGATACAAAAGATGATGGATGCCGGTCCCAATGGCTTTGAAGGAGGGATGAATGCACGAAAATATTTGTCAATTGCAAAAACATCTAAAGCTACCGCTACCAGAGACCTTCAAAAGCTGGTAGAAAACGAAGTACTTGTATTGATGGAAGGCAGGGGAAGAAGTACAAGCTATGAACTGAACATGAGGCTCAAAAAGTAAGTCCCGCCAAATGCTGAGGATACCGTTAGTAAATAAATTTCATTTCAAAAGACTTGTCAATATCCGAAAGCATTTTTGTACTGACTAGCACAATGAATATTTATCTAATAATATGAACAGAAGAATTCTAATCGTTTTGGGTGCTCCTAACTTTCCTGATGGTACATTGAGTGCAATTGCAAAAAACCGATGTCTCAAAAGCCCAATACGCTTTCTTTTTCTTACACTATCGGCTGGGGGTATCATTTACTTGTTTTGGTGCTTGTACGGTATTCGATTTGATGCTATAGCATTATGGTTAACCAATGGAATTGCGGTTATTTTACAAGTTTTACTATAATATCGTAACTAAGAAAAAAGTAAAATAACTATCCCCGACAGACACTGAAATATGCGAATTGAGTTATTTGATTTGTACCTTCAATAAAATGAGGTAATGTTATATGTAGCTACCTTAGATTTATCACTGGCTTTCTATGATATGATGATGCAAAGAAAGGAATCAAGGTTTATTTATGACTCTTGAGAAACTTTTTGCGGTCATAGATCAGGTTTCCTTTTCGGTCCCATTCCTTGCTAATGTAGGGATTGAATTTAAAATCAAAGGGTTCATTCGGGTAAATCACTTCTCTTTTAATACGCCTGCCGGGGTAATACTCTTTCCATAATCCAACCCTTTGATCGAATTTATATCTGCCAAGAGCTGCAATCGAACCGTCCTCGTGAAAGGCCCAGTAGTCACCATTCTTTTCTTCGTAATATACCGGAACGACTTCCCGGAGTTTTGTCTTTTTAAAATCGTAATGTACCAGCCTTGACTCTTGGGGCCATCCTTTCCACCAGTATTTCTTTTCCTGTAGGATGTCATGCCTGTTAAAACGAACCCACCTGCGATGCTTCATCCCTTTGTAAAACCATCCTTCTTCCAATACTACTTCACCGAGCATCTTTTTATAGGGACCATGCAGTACGCCGGCTATATCTTCATCTATCCGCAATGAATTGATAAGTTTTTTCTTTTTTGCATCGTACCAGTAGAAGTCCCGGGCATACTGTGGAGGGTCTTCATACTTTTTTAGCACATGAAAAAGTTCAATGACTACGTTTTTCCCGTATCCGGACCTGGTAAATCCTTTTTTTGTTTTAACCCCGAAAAATACGTTTTTCTTTACCTTCTTCTTTTGTGCCTTTGGCTCCGTTTCGGTTTCCTCCTCTTCGGCTAAGTCAAGTGTCAGCGGAGTATCATAGTCCACTTTGAAAATATCATCCAGTGACCCTTCCTGTGAAACGGACGGGATGGTTAACAAAAGAAACAAACAATGGAGTAAAGTTGCTTTAAAGATGCTTTTATTTTTCGCCTGCACTTTGGTTTATGCTTTCTCCAAAAAATAACGCATTCATGAAGAGTTTATTGGTACCCCACCAGAAAGCCCTGAAGTTTGGATTATCCGTCATGGTAATAACCTTCCCGCGCCCTACGCTGGAAATGGTAACGGCTGGTGAATCTCTGAATTTTTCCAGGTTCTCTTCCGAAACATAACCTGACAACAACGGACTGCTCGTGTAAACAAGCGGATTAGCATAAGGGTTTTTTGATTTTTTCATTACCAGATTGTGATTTCTGAAAAGAGGTATTCGGTCACTTTCAAGACCGTATGCGATGGGGTGTGATAAGTCAGCCCTTGCTTCAAAAATAGCACCTCCGGTAACCTGTGCGCCTCGAACCTCATCTAAATCCCGATAAGCAAAGTATTTGCCTTCGTTTGCCTCTTCACTTTTCAGGTAACTCACACTCGTAATTTCGTTATCACTCAGCCATTTGCCTCCATTTTTCCACGCAATTATCACTCCTCCGCGGGAAATCCATCCTTTAAGATTGTCTTTTTGTGCGTCGCTCAGTGTTCCCTTCATATCCGGAATAATAATTCTGTTGTATCCGGAAAGATTTCCGGTTAGTCGATCCGGTGGGAGTAAAGTGATTTTCTTTTTCAATCTCCGGTCAAATAAATGCCATACTTCACCCGCTTCGTATCCGCTCACTCCGCCTTCTACCAGGACTGCTGCTTTTGGCTCTTCCATGGTGCTGTTGCTTCTGCTTCCCAGATCAACACCGGATATCGCAAGGCCGGTAGCCAGTGAATAGACACTGACCGCATCTTCTTTAACAATCTTATCAATCATAGACTCTATTAATGATCTTTTTTCTTCCTGTACTCCCACGGGAATGATCATTGTTCCTTTGGGGTAGGTTCTGCCATTATCCGAATGTGTTTCATTAAGCACTTGTACCACCACTTTTCTGCTCAAAAGCCGGTCAATAGCCCGGAAAGCATAATAACCGTATGGTTCAATGGCATAGGCGTATGCTCCTTTGGGTCCAATAAGTTTACCCACAGGCTGTACCGGACGCTCTACCTTGCTCCCCAGTAATCCGGCATTGAAGTCACGGCTTCCCAGTTCGGCATATTTTAGGTTGTAAGCAAGAGGGAGTGTCCACGTGGATACGTCATAAAACAGGCTGTCATTAAATGAAGTTCTCTTCTCAAACATACCTTTTGCAAGACGATACTGCGCCTGATCCATAGGAACCACGTATGAACTCCCGGCTGAAAACCGATGACCGGTTTTGTTTAAAGAGCCTTTCAATTCATAAACGTCAATCTGATGTTGATTCAGAAGTTTCAATAACTCAAAGTTCTTTACGCGGCTTTTCTCGGAACCAAAAACGTATGCTTTGACGGGGTCATTCGAGGCTTTATCCGAAGCACTGTTGTAAAACGCTCTCTGATAATCTAAAAATTCTTTTCGATGTGCAATGCCTGCGGCAATTGTTGAAAGTGAAGTGGTGAAATGATTCCTTACCGCTTTAGGGAATGTCAATATTCCAAAATCATTTTCCTGAGCATGACCCCTGGCACTGGCCTGTTCAAACAGGATACCAACACACCCGTTTACATCCGGATAGGTTGACCCCTTTCCAATATAGAAGTCATCAAAGCTTTCTTCACTGTAGTAAAGTGATCCGATTTCATCCAGATACCTGGCATGGAACTTAGCCATCTTATGCGTGAGTTCCACATTCTTATCTGGGGTAAGCGGAAATTTTCCGGAGGGAATACCGGGCTGGAAGAAGAAAGTGGAGTTCGTCCCCATTTCATGATGATCCGTAAGAATATTAGGCTTCCACTCATGGAATCTTGCTATTCTTCCTCTTGACTCAGGATGTGCCAGCGGCATCCAGTCACGATTCAGGTCAAACCAGTAGTGATTGGTTCTCCCTCCCGGCCAGGCTTCGTTGTACTCCCGATCGTTAGGGTCAGGGTTGATGACATGCGATCGGTGCATGTTTACCCATGTGGAAAAGCGATGCAGGCCGTCAGGGTTGTAGCAAGGATCGAGGATGATGACGGCATTTCCGAGCACATTTTCAATGGCCTCACCTTGGGCGGCAGCAAGATAGTAGGCCGTCAAAAGAGCGGCATTAGACCCGCTTGCTTCATTGCCGTGGATAGAGTAACCCAACCACATGACAATGGGCATATTTTCAGTGTCTAAATCGGATGAGATAGATGGATCCGTAAGTTTTACATGCTCTTCCCTAATATCATCGATCCTGGCAAGGTTTTCAGGCGTAGAGACAGTAAGTTGAATGAGAGGTCTCCCTTCATAGGACCTTGCGATTTCTGTTAACAGCATCCTGTCGGCAGCTTCGGCCACCTCCCGCATGTAGTATAAGAGCTGATCATGGCTCACATGCCACTCGCCCGGATGATACCCTAAAACCTCTTCGGGAGTGGGAATACCGGAATCATAACTCCCCTCGGGCAGATAGTAGCTCATATCTACTTGTGCAGAAGAAAGCAAAAAAGATAAAAGAAATATAAGTGTAAATAATTTATTCATAGCTCGAAATTAAAGAGTTCCGAAGCTAACGAGACGAGTAAAAAGAAAAAAATCACATATAATTTTAAAAAAATTCTAAAATCCTTTGCAGATTTAATAATATTACATAACATTGCACTTTCAAAAGTTAAAATAATAAGTTATGAGCACACTTAATAAAAAAAGATCAAAAGACATCATGAATACGAAGAACACGTCACACACGCTGCCGAAAGGGCTGTACGGGCTTAATTTAACGCCCCCCCCCCCCCCCC
>JACONI010000111.1 GCA_014323825.1 Ekhidna sp.
GTGGTGTCTTCTGTTATGGTTACGGTCTGTGTTTGTACAATGCTTTTGCTGTTATGGGTGTAGGTCCACGTAATGAGGGTGCTTTCGGTAATAGGGAACGCATCGTTGGGAATATTGTGCATGGCCGTAACCTTTGTCCCCTCTCCCACTGTGCAGCTGCTCTTAGCGGTAGGAGCGTTCAGTTCAGCTTTAGTGACTTCACACTGTGAGTTCACTTCCGGCAGGGCGGCTGCTTCCGTCCGTATGGGGATTAACTCATCTCCTGTGATGGTCCAGGAATGCGTGTCTGTGAGCACGTCCCTTCCCACTTTCCCTCTACAAGAGTACTTATCCGGTGCAGCGAAGGTGATGCCGGAGGGGATTTTAGTCTCGCCCGCATCTGTGTCTAAGGTGCTCCACCCGATGAGGAGTTTATCGTAGTTTTCGGAAGACATAGAGGAGCTAATAAACATGAACTGAACAGGTAGTATAAAGTTTAATACACCATTTCTATTCTCAAGAATAGTTCTCAGACTAGAGATATCCCATTCGCTGATGTCCTGGTTGAAGGAAGAATTCTGGAACATGCCCTGCATAGTCGTCACGCTGCTCACATCCCATTCGCCGATTTCTTGATTGAATAAAGACTGATAAAACATTGCGTACATATTTGTGACACTGCTCACGTTCCATTTACTGATGTCCCCATTAAAGGAAGACTGAAAAAACATGAGTCCCATATTCGTCACGTTGCTTACGTTCCATTTACTAATGTCCCCATTGAAAGAAGACTGATAAAACATAGCCTGCATATTCGTCACACTGCTTACGTTCCATTTACTAATGTCCCCATTGAAGGAAAATTGATAAAACATGAAACTCATATCTGTCACACTCCTCACATTCCATTCGCTGATATCCTGGTTGAAGGAAGAAGCCCCATAAAACATAGCCCGCATATTTATCACGCTGCCTACATTCCATTTGCTGATGTCTTGATTAAAGGGAGACTGATAAAACATGAAACTCATATCTGTCACACTCCTCACATTCCATTTACTGATGTCTCGGTTGAAGGAAGACTGATAAAACATGAAACTCATATCTGTCACACTGCTCACATTCCATTCGCTGAGGTTTCCGTCAAAGGAAGAGTTCTGAGCAAACATGGCCTGCATATTCGTGACGCTGCTTACGTCCCAGTCACTGATGTCTCCGTCAAAGGAAGCCCCAACAAACATGCGATCCATATTCGTGACGTTGCTGACATCCCACTCGCTGAGGTCTCCGCTTAAGCTAGAACTTTGAAACATGCGAATCATATCCGTCACTGCTGAAAGGTCCGGGGCATCCGTGGCATTGATGGTCAGGTTACTACAGCCCGCAAAAGCTAACTCCATGGAAGCCCATTCAATGTCTCCCCACTGCTCCACGGAGCGTAGCTGCCCTGCCGCAGGAGTCGGTGTGAACGTGGTTCCAACGAATTGTGCAAACTGAACACGTGGAAAAGTACCGCTGATGGTGACGGTGTGGGTTCCTGCTGAGTTATAGGAATGGGAGGCATTCCCGTTGTAGGTGTTGTTATCGGCAGGTTCATCTTCCCCCCAATCTACGGTGTAGCTGTAGCCGTCTCCTGTGGTGGGAATGGTAATGGTTTCATTATCAGCAGTTGTCTGCCACGTGGTAATGAAGGGTTTCGGGTCGTCTTGTGCCTGCCCAAAGAGAGCGATCAGAATAGTGAAGATTAAGAAAAAGGTATTTTTTGGAGATAGGATTATATTATAGGGGGGGGGGGGGCATTAAATTAAGCCCGTACAGCCCTTTTGACAGCGTATGTGACGTGTTCTTCGTATTCATGATGTTTTTTGGTCTTTTTTTATTTAACGTGCTCATAACTCATTATATTTTATGTTTTAAAAATGCAAAGATATATAAGTTTTTTGATTTATCATATAAGTCTTAATTTTTTTATTTTATGAAAGACGAAGACACGATTTAACTTCCGGGGACTGATATGTTATATGGCGTTCGGGTTCAGCACATTATATTATATTTAAGATAATATAAATTCCCGGTTCCAAATGGATTCTTCAATCACAAAATCTTTCATCAGGAAAACAGTCTTGAGTTATCGAAGACTATTATCATTGGATGAATACGAAAAAAGGAATGAATCTTTGCTTCGAAAGCTGGATCATTGGATGCGTGCGGAGGCTGTTCACTTTGTGCATTTATTTCTTGCGATTTCTAAGCATAAAGAACCCGATGTATCATCATTACTTCCACATCTATGGGAACGCAATGTGGTAACCATCACTTCTGTTACGGATTTTGAAAAAAGAGAGATGAGTCACTATCATTTAAAAGCGGATACCGGACTGAAGTCTAATCATTTAGGCATACCGGAGCCCATAGATAAGGTTCGTGCAGATTTTAGTAAGGCTGAGGCGATTCTGGTTCCATTATTGGTAGTTGATAAATCCGGAGGAAGAATCGGATACGGCGGTGGGTTTTATGATAAACTTTTGAATGAAACAAAAGCAGTTAAGATTGGGTTAAGTCTTTCAAATCCGGTTGATAAGATACAACAAACTGAAAAATGGGACGTATCTTTAGACCTTTTAATAACACCCTTTAAAATATATCATTATGGCTAAAATTACTCTTGGGGGAGACGAAATCAACACTATCGGTGAATTGCCTGTAGCCGGCAGCGATGCCCCTGACTTCTTACTGGTTTCCAAGGATATGAAAGAAGTGACACTGGCAAACTACCATGGTCAAAAAGTAATTCTGAACATTTATCCGAGTATTGACACGGGCGTTTGTGCCATGTCCACGGTAAGGTTCAACAGTGAGGCTTCTCATCTTGAAAATACCAGGATAGTCTGTGTTTCCGGAGATCTTCCGTTCGCTTTAACGAGATACTGCCAGGCGGAGGGTATCGAAAACCTTGACAACTTATCAAATTTTAGAGATGGAGGAAATTTTGGTAAGCGCTACGGTGTGGAAATAATTGATGGCGGATTTAAGGGGCTTAATGCCCGCGCAGTTGTTGTAATAGATGAGGAAGGGAAAGTAAAATATACTGAACTGGTACCTGAAGTGGGTCAGGAGCCGAACTATGAAGCGGCACTTTCAGCACTCAATTAGTCCGTCTTATTGATTAACCAAGGTTTAAATTAAAAAAAGCCCTCGGATTATTCTAATTGTTCGGGGGTAGTATGTGCTTTGATTGACAACAACTTAAATGCTATCACCAAACTGAAAGAACTGTTTTTACTCCTTGCCGTAGTTCCTTCATTCACTTTTGCTCAGGATAAATTTACTATCAACGGATATGTAAAGGATGCCTCCAATGGAGAATCTTTGATTGGGGCTACCGTTTTAATTAAAGAAATTGGAACGGGTAATGTCACCAATGTTTACGGCTTCTATTCCATCACTGTTCCTGCGGGTAATTATACCGTTGAGATAAGTTACTTAGGATTTCAAACACAAACGAGGGAAATCAGCTTAACCGGAAATATCAGAATTGACATTGAACTTGGAGAGGAGCAGACAGCACTTCAGGAAGTGGTAGTGACTGCTGAGGCAGCTGACAAAAATGTTACTTCCACCGAAATGAGCATTGCCGAACTTGACATTAAAACGGCAGTTAAGATGCCGGCATTTATGGGGGAAGTGGACGTGATAAAGAGTTTGCAATCGTTTCCCGGAGTAAGTACGGTAGGTGAAGGAGCGTCGGGTTTCAATGTCAGAGGCGGAAGTGTCGGTCAGAATCTTCTTTTGTTAGATGAGGCTCCGGTTTATCAGAGTTCACATCTATTTGGATTTTTCTCCGTATTTAATCCTGATGCAGTAAAGGACATGAAACTTTACAAAGGAGGGATTCCGGCTCAATACGGAGGCAGAATCTCATCGGTTTTGGATATCAGGATGAAGGAGGGAGACTCAAAGAAAATGAATTATGAAGGGGGAGTCGGGCTTATTTTCGGAAGGTTTGCAGTTCAGGGGCCGATTATCAAAGATAGAACCTCCTTTATTGCAGCGGGGAGAAGGTCGTGGGCTGACTTCCTGCTCAAACCGGCGAATGTGCTGAATAACAGTGATCAGGTTTACTTCTATGATTTGACGATGAAAGCGAATCATACATTCAATGATCGAAACAGATTATTTCTCTCAGGATACTGGGGGCGGGACATCTTTCAGTTTGAAGGTGCCGGGTTTAACTGGGGAAACAGAACAGGTACTTTGCGTTGGAATCACCTGGTCAATGATCGGTTGTTTACTAATTTTTCTCTGATATATAGTAAATATGATTATGAGCTTGCTTTTGGTGAAGAAGTTGATAATTCCTTTAATTGGGATTCTGAGATTACAACCGTTGAGTTTAAGCCCCAAGCTTCCTATTTTATCAATATATCCAATGAACTGAAATTTGGTGGCCGGCTTACTTATTATGAATTCGAACCTGCCAATGCTGTAGGTATTTCAGAGGGTGAGCCCATTGACCTTTCAGTTGCTAAACGCTATGCAGCAGAAGGTGCCGTTTATATCAATAATAATCAAAAAATTTTCGACAGGCTCAGGTTGACTTACGGGATAAGGCTTTCCGTATTCAACTTCCTGGGTTCGGGAAATGCCTATGTTCTTGAAGACCCTGCTCCGGGTAGAAGAAAACAAATTGCGGACACTGTCAGCTATGGCAGCGGAGAAGTAATTGAATCTTTCATTACCCCCGAGCCAAGAATTTCATTTAATTATCAGCTTAATAATACAAGTTCCATCAAAGGAAGCTATAATCGAATGGCTCAGTACATTCACCTTGTCTCTGTTACGACTGCCCCCACTCCTCTGGATCTTTGGGTTCCGAGTACGAATAACCTTAGTCCGGAAAAATCTCATCTTTATAGTCTGGGCTACTTCCGAAACCTTAGCAATAACAAGTATGAACTTTCCGGAGAAGTCTGGTTCAGAACGATTAGCAATCAGCTTGACTACAGAAACGGGCTCTCTACCGGGGACTTGTTGATTAATGAAGTCGTGGAAAGAGACCTTCTTTCAGCTAAGGGACGAGCGTATGGACTGGAGTTTTATGCAAAGAAAAACAGTGGCAGACTGAACGGCTGGATTTCATATACCCTGAGCCGGGCAGAGATTAATACCGAAGGGTTGAACAATAATGAGTGGTATCCTGCCAATCACGATCAGATGCACAATTTAAAAATTGCCGGTTTTTATGATTTAAGCAAAAAAGTCCGGCTCTCTGCAAACTTTGCTTTTATATCCGGCAGGCCATTTACTGTAATGAATGAAACCTACGAAATAGCAGGTTATACCGTGTACAATGGGGACAGAAGTCGTAACAACGACAGGATAGCTAACTATCACAGGTTAGATCTATCAATGACCATCGATCTTTACAAAGGCAATAAACCCGGCAGAGAAAACAGTTTGGTTTTGAGTGTTTACAATGTATATGGAAGACAGAATGCGTTCTCGAATTTTATCAATCAAAGCGATGCCAACTTTGGTGAGGCTGCGATACCCGAATACAATCAATTCTCTGTAATTGGATTCCCATTTCCCAGTATTTCATACAACTTCAAGTTTTAAAGAATGATCAGAATCAATCCTATATTCACTTTTCTACTACTCACCCTGTTTTTTAGCTGCGAACAGACCCTCACCGTTGATACCGAAAACATAGCATCCTCTGTTGTGATTGATGCTTTCATTGATAATCACCCCGGTAGGCAAACGATAAATATTACGCGATCAAGACGATTTTATGATAATGCAGGGTTTGAACGGGTAAGTGCAGATGCCGTTTACATTGAAGACCTCACCGACCCTGCTCAACCGGATTACATTTTTGTTGAAACGAGCTCAGGTGTTTATGAATGGACTCCGGCCAGCTCAGCCGGTTCTTTTGGAATGGTAGGGCATGATTATCAATTGGTAGTAATTGACGGAGACTCCGAGTTCCGATCCATTTCTACACTTAATCCTGTTCCTGTGATTGATAGTATCAGGTTCAACTTCGAGGAGGAATCCGGTTTCTTTGATGAGCGATTTGAGGCGGAGTTTTTCGCAACCGACTTATCGGGTTTTGGAAATACTTACTGGATAAAAGGATTCAAGAATGGAATTTTTTTGGATAAACCCGAATACATCACCACTTCTTATGATGGAGGATTTTCCGCAAGTAATGAAGATGGTATCCTTTTCATACCGCCTTTAAGAACTTCGATCAATCCATTTGAAGAAGATGAGCAGGGTTATGATACCGGAGATAATGTGAGAGTGGAACTGCTAAGTATCACAGAAGACACTTTTTTATACCTAAACGAAATCTTCACTCAAACAAGCCGACAGGGAGGTATTTCCGAAATTTTTTCCGTTCCCGTTACTAATTTGAATGGTAATATAGAAGTTCTTTCCGGGAATCAAAGTGTTTTGGGGTTCTTTTGTACCTCTTCAGTATCCATTGCAAAGCTAACTTTGACCGAAGCGGTTGCACAGCAGGCAATAGAAAGGGCTAATTGATTTTAAAACAGACATTTTGTCTGCCGAGCGGCTGTTTTATTTCCATTAAGCGGTTATTTTGGGTTCCCGGGAAGTTTTTTATCGCTTCACAAACTTCAGCAAACGGCCGTCCGGCAGTTGGACAAGGTACAGGCCGCTGTGCAGGGAAGCTGCGTCTATCCTTGTGTTTGTGTTGCTTTCCAGCACTAACTCCCCTCCCACACTCAGGATGCGTACCGGGCTTTCCACGGAAGACTGCACCTCCACGTAACGCCCCGAAGGATTGGGGAAGACCACTGCTTCCGATGCATCACCCGCCGCACTCAGCACACATGGAGTAATCGTCACCTCTTGCGTTTGTGTGGCGGTGTTGCCCGCATTATCAGTGTACGTCCACGTGATGGTGATTTCAGACGTGATGGGGAAATCGGTGATATTGTGCGAGCCCTTGATGGAGCCATCGCAATTGTCCGTGGCCGTGGGCACGGGTAGATCAGCTTCTTCTAGCGAACATGCTGCGGTAATGGCGTTCAGGTCTGTAACTCTCGGAGCCTCGGTATCAGCGATGGTCACCTTCTGCGTTTGCTCGGACGTATTGCCGTCCTCGTCGGTATATACCCACGTGATAGTAGTGGTGCCAGCCTGAATGGGGAAAGAAGTGCCGGATTTGATCGCCACGTTGACCGTCCCTCCACAGTTGTCTGCGGGGGCAGCAGGTTTGGTCAGTTCAGTGGCATCATTGATCGGGCATTGTGCGGTAATCTCCTGTAAATTCCCCGTAACATCCGGGGCCTCGGTATCCCCTATGGTCACGTCCTGCGTTTGCTCGGCTGTATTACCTGCCTCATCGGTGAAGGTCCACGTGATGGTGATTTCAGAGGTGATGGGGAAATCGGTGATATTGTGCGATCCCTTGATGGAACCATCGCAATTGTCCATGGCGGCGGGAGCGGTAGCATTCAGTTCAGCTGCCGTGATTTGTGAACATACAATAATTGCGTCCAGGCTTGCTTCATCAGGCAGGGGGTCGGTGGTGTCTTCTGTTATGGTTACGGTCTGTGTTTGTACAATGCTTTTGCTGTTATGGGTATAGGTCCAAGTAACGAGGGTGCTTTCGGTAATGGGGAACGTACTGACATCATGCGCAGCCGTGACCGTTGTTCCTTCTCCTATCGTGCAGCTGCTCTTAGCGGTGGGCGGGGTGAGGGAAGCAATACATTGTGAGGTCACTTCCTGCAGGGCGGTTTCGTCCGTCCGTATGGGGACTAACCCATCATCTGTGATAGTCCAGGAATATTTGATGGTAAGTGTGTCCCTTCCCGCTTTGCCTCTACAGGAGTACTTAGCCGGTATTGCGAAAGAGATGTTGGAGGGGATTTTAGTCTCGCCCGCCTGTTTGTCTAAGGTGCTCCACCCGATGAGGAGTTTATCGTAGTTTTCGGAAGACATGGCAAAGGCGCTGGTAAATATGCATTGCATATTCTTCACGCTGCTGATGTCCCATTTACTAAGGTCTCCGTTGAAGGCAGACAGAGCGAACATGCTTGTCATATTCGTCACCTTACTTACGTCCCATTTGCTGAGGTCTCCGTTGAAGGAAGACTGAGAGAACATGCCACTCATATTTGTCACGTTGCTTACGTCCCATTCGCTGAGGTCTCCGTTGAAGGAAGAATTGCTAAACATGGAACCCATATCCGTCACGTTTGAAAGGTCCGGGACTCCCGCATCATCCGCAATGGTGAGGTTTTTACAACTCCGGAAAGCTTCCCTCATGGAAGTCCAAGCGATATCTCCCCACTTTTCGACGGAGCGTATCTGCTGTGCGGGAGTGGGGTTCCTTCGAAAGTAGATACGTGGGAAAGTCCCGCTGATGGTTACGGTGTGAGTGCCGGGGGTCGTGTAGGAGTGAGAAGCATCTCCAGTGTAAGTGTTGTTATCGGCAGGTTCGTCTTCCCCCCAGTTTACGGTGTAGCTATAGCCACTTCCTGTGGTAGGGATGGTAATGGTTTCATTAGGTTCGGTTGTTTCCCATGTGGTGATGAAGGGTTTCGGGGTCTCCTGCGCCTGCCCGAAGAGTGCGAGGAGGAATGTGGAGATGACAAGAAGGGTATTTTTTGGAGATAAGATTAGACTATAGGGGGGGGGGGGGCATTAAATTAAGCCTGTACAGCCCTTTCGGCAGCGTGTGTGACGTGTTCTTCACGTCAGTGATGTTTTTTTGATTTTTTTTATTTAACGTACTCATAGCTTTTTATTTTAGTTTGTATGAAATGCAATGTTATATTATTTTTTTGAATTTTCATATAAATCGGATCATTTTTTGATTTTTTTTAACAAGAGAGTCTTTCCGTGCCGGGATTGCCTGCTGAATATTTTATTTTCAGGAAGTATTGGTAATTAAGGCTGATCTTAACTTTTTTGACAATATTGAGTTAAAATTATTACAGTTTGAATCTGTCCTGTTTTTTTGGGTAGTTTACATATAAAATAAAATAGCAAATGAAAAATTTAGCAATAATAATTACAGGATTATTACTTATAACAAGTTGTAATCAAAGCAAAAAACAAACTGAAACCTTAAAAACAGAAAAAACAGTGGAAAAGGTAACATTTAAAAGCGAAGGATTAGAGTTGGCAGGTAACTTATATTATCCGGAAAATTACAAATCAGGAAAAACTTATCCGGCAGTGATTGTATCCGGCAGCTGGACCACCGTAAAAGAACAAATGGCCGGTTTATACGCTAAAAAACTAGCAGCACAAGGTTTCATTACACTGGCTTTTGATTTTAGAAATTTTGGTGAAAGCGAGGGCGAACCGCGTTTTTTTGAAAGCCCGACGCTAAAGAAAGAGGATATAAAAAATGCGGTTTCTTACCTGGAAACTTTGGATGTCGTAGATAATTCAAAAATTGGTGCTTTTGGCGTATGTGCCGGTGCAATGTACACGTTAATGGCTTCGTCCGAAGATGCCAGAATAAAATCCGTAGTAACCACAGCCTCTTGGCTGCATGATGCAGAGGCAGTAAAATTATTTTACGGCGGCGAAGAGGGAGTGCAATCAAAAATTAAAGCCGCTCAGGAAGCTAAAAAGCATTATACTGAAACAGGAGAAGCGGCATACATACCAACAATTTCCGAAGCGGATGAGACTGCTGCAATGTATGGGGCATACGATTATTATTTAAACAAAGAAAGAGGGGCTATTGAGCAATGGAGCAGTGATAAGTTTGCCGTAGCGAGTTGGGAAGACTGGCTAACCGCAGACCCCATGCCAACAGCAAAACAACTGAACAAACCCGTTTTAATGATTCATTCGGACGGTGCCGTATTGCCGGAATATACCAAAAAGTATTTTAACGATATCGCTTCTGCGGACAAAGCATTACACTGGATGGAAACCGAGTTAGCATCGCCTTTCCATCAGTTTGCATACTACGAAGGGGCAACTGAGGTAAAAGAAGTTGTTGATAAGGCAGGCAGTTGGTTTGCTAAGAAGATGTAGTAGAAAAAGCGAGGATGTTGGCTAACGTTGTGTAGGCGAATTGCTAATGATGAAAGTATAAATATAAAATAAAGGTCAGTGTAATGAAGATAGAAGTTAATCATATAGACTCACAAGGAAACCAGAGTAATAAAAATTTCCATTTGACGAGAGTGGGATTTGCTAAATATATAGCAATTGCCGGACAGGGGGTATTCTCCCCGATTATCAAAATTATTTAAAATTCTTGGAATGTTTTTTCACTATAGTAATTACATCCGAAGAAACGCCTTTAAAAATGATCGATTTTCCGAACCACCAACAGTTTTATCCAACCCAACCGAAAAAAGTCAATTTTCAAATCTTGCAGGGAAAGCACTAGCTGACTTCTTATCTAAAAAAATTGATAACAGCCTATACACTGTGAATTACGAAGCGGTTATGAAAATATTAAGATATAAAATTAAAGGTCAAAGACCGGATTTAATCGCATTCTCTCCTCAATCAATGTTCGCTTTGGAAGCTAAAGGGAGGTCAGGAAATTCAGGTAATATGGCAAACCATAAGGCTCAATCAAGAACAGGCCCCATTTGTGTGGACTTTTCTGTTGCATGTGTCTCTTACAATTTATACAATAAAGTTAAATGTAATTATCACCACTCATATAACAATAGTGTTCCAAACAAAAATAAAATACTGGAAGCAACTTCACAGATTTACTACTCAGATCTTTCTGAATTTTTAAATGAAAAATTTTTTGAAATTAGTGATGTGAAGATCCAAGGAGAAAAATTCATAGAAATAAAACTTTCATACAAAAACATCGGAAGAATATATAAAAATGAATATCCTGTTTTCCCAAGATCCTTTTACTTTGAACTATTTGAATTCCATAGACCAAGTTTGATACTTCCGGGTAATATTCAACTTTTTGCTAGAGAAGGGATTACAAATGAAATAAGACCTTTCAATTTTGAACCATCTCAAGAAGACAACTTATATGTTGACAATGACAGAGTCGGACTGAGAATAAGATAAAATATAATGAAAGCATAAATCATCTTTTTTAAATAAAGTAGGTAACATGTTTCGAATCTGTTGCACAAGGACTAAAAATATGAGCAATGCAGTACCGGATATTTATGTATTTTTACCTTTTAAAATATTCCAGCTATGTCAGGTTTAAGAGTTTTTAAAAATATGAAACTTTGGAAAAGACTAAGAAAAAATGCGGGAGCTATAACAGTATCTTTACTTGTTATCGGACTCCCGGTTAATGCTTATTTTAATTTGAATAGTGGAATTGAACAAAACGCTAAGGACATCATTGAACTAAAGTCTGAGTTTAAGCATTTAAAAGCAGACTTGTCACGTGTTGAAAATAAGGTTGATAAAGTTGAAGTTAAGATCGATAAAGTCGAAGATAAAGTTGATAAAATTGAAAATAAGGTTGACAAAATGTACGACCTCCTTTTGGAACTTAAAAGAAGTGAGAACTGAATGAGTTAAGAAAAAATAAATTTTTAACACTATTATTTTATTGAATCTTTTATATTATTTTGGTGTTATATATTAGACTATTTTATGTTATGAAAAGGAACAGGTATTAATCAAAAATAAGGGAAATACTGTTTTGAGGTGGCTAAATAATAACTCTAGTGCAATAACTTCATTTATGGCAATTATGATTCCTTTAGCCTCTCTTAATTGGTTTATTATTTCATCAAGTACTAAAAATCAGATTAACACAGCTTTTAAAGAGCTAAACAATAAAAATGAAACTAGACATAATGATTTGAATGATAAAAATGAAACTAGGTATAATGATATTAATACTCATTTCTTAGAAATAAGAAATGATTTGAATGTTAGAGTTGCAAGGATTGAAGAGAATTTGGAAGATTAATAAATACATAAATTTATAGGTGTTAAATTATAAACTACACCTTCATATCATATTTATTCCTGACTAAGAGCAGAAAGGCAAAAAAATAAACGAATATTATAAAAAAATTGTACGAAGAAGCCTTACTCTCATCTCTCGGGTAACTTAAAAACCATCACCGGAATTTCGGATTCATTTACCAGCGACTCGGCAGTACTCCCTGCGATGAGATGTCCCAGCCCCGTTCTGCCATGTGTTCCAATCATGATCATTCCGGATTCATTCTCTTCAGCAAACTTTATAGCTCCTTCGTCTATAAAATCCGCACTTTCGGAATTTAAAGTGAAATTTTTAAACTTATTTCTCTCCGCAAAAAGTTCAAGCTGCTTTTTCACCTGTCCATCTTCCAGCCAGTTGTAAGGTGTCTTTATTTTGACGACGTGCATACTTAAGCCGATTCCGGATTGAATTTCCTTCACCTGATCTGCAATTACATCTTGTGCTGTGGAAGCATCTGTTGCGAAAATGAGGTTTTTGAAATCCCTGATATGCGTCTCTCCTTTCACAATGACTACCGGACATTTTGCATATCGAATCATGCGGGCCGCATTCGACCCGACGAAAAACTCTTTAAGACCGGAAGCACCATTGGAGCCCATAATGATATAGTCTGCTTCCTCATCCGAGATGGTAGCACTTATCTTTTGGAAAGGATTACCGTGCTTCATGATGGTTTTTACTTCCACCCCTTCCTTTGTGAGGTAATCCTTCCATTCTTCCAGCCTGCCATGCACTCCTTTTATAAATTCACCGGTATAGAACTTTTCCATGGCCTGCCCGTGAGTTTCACCGGTGGTGCTAAACTGCGCTGCCGGAAGTTCCAATACATGAATCAGGACAATCCCAGCCTCAAAAAGCCGACTAAACTCCACGGCAAAATGCATTGCATACTCAGACTGCTGTGAGAAATCTACCGGTACAATGATCTTTTTCATAGTATTGTCATTGGTTTTATTTTTCGATACTCCGGAGTTCCACCGGCTTTTGAAATAGCCTTGAGTTGGATCACTTTTTCAGGCCTGTTTATCCTGAAAGACCATACAGGTATATGTACATGATTGACTGTATCTTCGGTCAAACTACCGGATAACCAGTGAGCTATTCCTCTTCTTGCATGTGTAGCCATTGCTACCATGTCGGCTTTAGAATTCTCCACCTCCATAAATATTCCATCTGAAGGGAAGACGCTTCTTACGATGAAGAAGGAGTAATTATCTATTTCAAAACGCTCAAAAATACCTTTCAGTTCATCTGCTACGGCATCCTCATTCTCAATATTATGTGGGGTTTTAACCCAAACAAATTCCAGTTTACAATCAAACATTTTCCGGAGTATCCTTACTTCTTTCAGAAATGAACTTCTGATCTCTCTCAGATCAAGAGGTACCAGGATTTTCTTAATTTGATCTGTTGATATAGATTGAGGTATTGATATCACCGGACATGATACATGCCTTACAATTCGTTCCGTATTTGATCCGATAAAAAACTCTTCCAACCCTGTGGAACCGGTTGTTCCCACAACACATAAATCAATATCACTTTCATTGATTTCATCTTTTATGGAATCAAGTAATCCTAACGGGCTGACTTTTCCCGTCACTTTTACGTCTTCTACATCAAACTCCTTTACCATTCGATCCATTTGATGCTCAATGGACTCCATGACTTCTTTGATCATCAACTTAGCGTTGCTATCAACCGGAAAATGATAATCAGCAGAATAATGGTAAACCGAGCTAATTTCTGCGCTGTTTAGAAATTTAACGGATGCGTTGTTTTCTTTTGCCAACTTTATGGCAAACCAGGCCGCTGCTTCGCTGACCTTGGAAAAATCTACGGGCACTAATATATTTTTCATACCTCTAAATTAGGCTTTGGGTAAATTTTTTGAAATGAGCAAAGACAGCCATAGAGGTGATTTACATCAGACTTTGACACTTTCGATAGCATTTTTCAGCACTTGTGCCGAATAGTTGAGCAAAGTCTGCTCCTCTTCTGAAATGCTGACCGGGATGATTCCCTCAATCCCTTTTTCACCGATCAGGGTAGGTACGGAAAGAGCCACATCCCGAAGCCCATAAGCACCGTCTAACACAGAGGAAACTGTGGTAATTCTTCTATCACCTCTAAGCAGCCATTTTAGCAATGTAGCGGTAACTAACCCAATCGCATGATTAGTCGCACCTTTTCGCCTGATGATTTCCTGGGCTGCTCTTTTTACTTTTTCAGCAATTTCGGAGTGAAATGTCCCCTCCCAATCCTTCCATTCTTTGATGGGGAGTGTTCCAATCTTAGCACTTGACCATAAAACTACCTCAGAGTCACCGTGCTCTCCAATCACATGTGCATGTACACTTTTAGGGTCAATATTAATCTTTCTCCCAATTGCTTCTCTTAGTCGTGCAGTATCCAGCATGGTACCTGTACCTATGACCCGCTCTTTCGGCAAACCTGTGAATTTTTGATAGTAGTAAGTCAAAACATCCACAGGGTTAGAAACAATGATCAAAAGCCCCGAATAACCTTTCAAATCTCCGGCAATTTCTTTTGCAATCCTAATATTCTCTTTAAGAAGATCCAGTCGGGTTTCTCCCGGTTTTCCTCCCCTTCCTGCTGTTATTACAATGGCAGCACAGTCCTTCATTTCACTCACTTTGCAGGCCACCGTTTCTGCTGTAGGCAAAAAGGACGATCCATGATTCAGATCCATTGCCTCACCTTCTGCAATCTCGTGTTTTATATCCGCAACCAGTAATTTTTTACATAACCCCTGATGAAGAATCGAAATGGCAGTACTGGCACCTACCCATCCCATTCCTACAATACCGATCTTACCTGAAATCATGGATTAAATGAGTTTAATGAAACTGACAGTATTTGAAATGCAATTTAAGACCTGATCTAAAGCCAAACAAATAATTCGAATGATTTCTTTCCCCTTATCATTTACTTCCAGTCCTACTGCGATATTTCATATCTTAATATCTACATCATTAAATATGAGATGTATAGTAAGCCCGTAGACTGATTTATGATTTGATATGTTCTGATCTGTATGGGTTATATTTGAAAAAAATGATTGACACACTTACAATATCTAAAGAACTGGAAGAAGCAGGTCTAACCAGGTCACAAGCAAACGCAGTAGCTCATCAGATGAGAACACTAACCGAAAATTCACTAGCCTCAAAAGAAAACCTAAAAACAACTGAGCTATCTCTTCAAAAAGAAATTGAAGAGGTCAGACTATCCTTAACTAAAGAAATTAATGAAGTAAAATTATCCTTGACCAAGGAAATAAACTCAGTGAAAGTAGAAGTAAAAACAATAGAAGCCAATCTTCAAAAAGAATTAAGACAAACGTCAAATGCTACTATCAGGTGGGTAGCCGCTATGCTAATTGGTCAAACGGCACTAATAACCACGCTGATAAAGGTTTTTAGCTAAAATAAATTCAGTGTTAGATATATAAGTCAATAATTGATTTTGAGTTTTCTGATGAGAGAAGAACATTCGAAGTGATTGCATCATTCTTTAACAAAACTTGTGATCTATCATAGGGAAAATCCAACAAGAAACCATCATCGGGACAATAAAATCAGCATGTTCTCTAAGTCTCCCTTCAACCGGGATATCAGCAGCGTGACAAATATGACAGCTATGTTTTTCAATAATGCCTCCCCATGTCTTCCGAAAACTACGATGAGTTCCTGAACGGAAGGAGTCACAAAACAGAAGCAGAGATCCGCCCTGCCAGCATCACTTTTGATGCACTAAGGCGTTACTCTTGTGCAGGAAGGGCCGCAAAGAGCAAACTTACTAATCCTCCATTCATGTGATATCACAGGAAACAGGCTGAATGCACTTACCATAAATTGAGACTGTTGCAAGGTGATTTTTTCAACTAAAAATTGAGTCAAAAAAGATAAAAATTGGATGTTGTTACCTAACAATTTTCTGTAACACCGTGGTCATTTAAACCTCCAAGGTTTCCAAAACCTTGGAGGTTTTTGTGGTGCTGTCGTTTCGTTAGTTAAACCTTCAAGGTTTTTCAACACCTTGAAGGTTTTTCTTTTGCTTTTCTGCGTGCCTTTTTATCCCCCGCTTGGCGGCCGAAGGACAACGACGAATTGTGATTTTTTCGTAGGGTCTGTGTTGCTGGTAAGAGTAATGATAGCATACGTATTTACGCTTCCGCTGGGCGGCAGATAGTTAAAATGTACAGTAGTCACTCCGTCCCCTACTACGATTGGATTATTAGCCCGCAAACGAATACTTTTGGCCGGACTTACAGATAAGGTATATGAATCCGCCGTGCCACCAACGGTAAAATTAAAAACAGACATTTTTATGTCGTTCATATAGTCAGATCTAGTAAGAGGTGTCATTCTTTCCCCAAATCTTATAACACCCCCAACATTCGGATTGAAGAATGTCGTTTCGCTGGGGGCACTTCCCGTCCAATTTACCATATTTTTCGTTTGATTGACGGTAATCGTCCATTCATTTCCGCCTGTTCCCGAAACCGTCAGCATAATCGCGCGGCTATTATTATCAGCGGTTGACGGATATTCCCCCACCACCATCGAAAACCGCTTATCGCCCAATTTTTGTATTTCGGCATCAGGAATAATGGCATTATTAGACGAGGTAATCGTCCAATTCGTAAGCGTCGTCTCTACATATACTGTATACACGTTTGCATAGCCCGGCACATTTATCGTAGTATTTGTGCTGCTGACTGTAAAATCTGCCGCCAGCACAGTTATATCGGCCATAACTGACAGCTTTCCGTCAGATACTTTTACCGTAAGGGTATAATTCGGATTATTCTCAAAGTCCAGCGCCCCTGCCGTGGTAAGGGCTCCGGTAGTTCGATTTATATCGAACAAATCGCCGGTATTTCCCGAAGTGATGGTAAACATGAGGTCGTCCTCCTCCGGGTCTGTGGCCTGCACGGTTCCGACAGCGGTTCCGTTCATCGCATCTTCGGGCACGGAGAAGGTCTGATCGGCAATGGCTGGTGCTTCATTTACATCTGTAACATTGACGGTGATGTCGGCCGTAGCCGAGAGGCTTCCATCGGAGACGCTTACGGTCAGGGTATAAGTTGAGGTGTTCTCAAAGTCCAGCGACCCTGCCGTTGTAATGGCTCCGGTAGTTCGATCTATAGCGAATAGCGCCCCTGCTGTCGTAATAGCCCCTGTGCCTTCACCTATACATCGCCTGTATTTCCCGCAGTGATGGTAAACATGAGGTTGTTCATGTCCGCATCCGCAGCCTGCACGGTTCCGACTGCCGTGTTGTTAGCAGCATCTTCGGCTACAGTAAAGGTTTGATCGGTAATAGTAGGCGCATTATCATTTACATTGGTCACATTGATGGTTACGTTGGCTGTTGCCGAGAGGCTTCCATCGGAGACGCTTACGGTCAGGGTATAAGTTGAGGTGTTCTCAAAGTCCAGCGCCCCTGCCGTTGTAAGGGCTCCGGTACCTTCATTTATAGCGAATACATCGCCAGTATTTCCCGCAGTGATGGCAAACATGAGGTTATTCGTTTCGGCATCACTAGCCTGCACCGTCCCGACTGCGGTTCCATTCACCGCATCTTCGGGTACGGAGAAGGTCTGCTCGGTAATGGCCGGTGCAGTATTTACGGGTTCAGAGGTACCTGTGTCTTCGTTGACATCGGTCACATTGATGATTATGTCGGCCTCATCTGCCAACTCTCCGTCCGAGACGCTTACTTTAAGGGTATAAGTCGGAGCGGTCTCAAAGTCGAGTGTTCCTGCTGTAGTAATGGCACCCGAAGATGCATTTATAGCGAAAGCATTACCTGTATTTCCCGAAGCGATAGTAAAGGTGAGGTCGTCCTCCTCTTCGTCCGCAGCCTGCACGGTTCCTACTGCGGTTCCGTTCGCTGCATCTTCGGCTAGGGAGAAGGTTTGCTCAGGAGTAATAGTCGGCGCTTCATTTACATCAGTAACATTGATGGTAATGTCAGCCGTAGCCGAGAGTTCCCCATCGGAGACGGTTATGGTGAGGGTATAATTCGGAGTAGTCTCAAAGTCGAGATTCTTATTAGTGAGCAGTTGCCTCCGTTCAGCATTTATGGCAAATGCCTCGTCGGTATTCCCTTCGGTAATGGCAAACCTCAAGGCCTCCTGCTCTTCATCGTTCGCCTCGACGGTCTCCACCACCGTCCCTATTGGGACATTTTCGGCGATAGAAAAAGTCAGATCGTCGATGGTTGGCGGGGTATTTTTTTTCCCGCTGTCATCGTCCCCACAGGCGGACAGCACCAACCCCGTGATGATAAATAGAACAACTTTTGGAAAAAGTGTAACTATTCTTAGGGGGGGGGGGGGGTAAATGAAGCCCGTACAGCCCCTTTAACAGTGTATATGACGTGTTCTTTCTATCCGTAATGTTTTTTGATCTAATGTAACTCATAGCTCTTTATTTTAGTTGGTATGAAATGCAAAGCTATATAAGTTTTTTTATTTGCTGTATAAATTTTAATTTTTTTCAAAATACCTCCTGTGCAACGGTCTCAAATTGTGAGGATATCCCTCCGAGAATGACCTGAACGTGTCCACCGCCACAGACAACTGCCTACAGGTTAAAGCAAAATAAACACTTGGATGGATACAGCCACCCTGTACCTCGTCCAACTGTCAGACGGACGTTTACTGAAGTTTATAAAGCAATAAAAAAACTTCTCGGAAATCCAGGAGCGGATAAAAATAACTGCTAATTAGATAAAAATGATCCCGGAACAGTCAATAAAGCAGAAAAAAAGTCAGTTTACTTTTGCAAAAGTCAAATCTGCCATTTTGTCTTAAAAAATCCTGAAAAATTGATGGAATGGTAGTTGTATTCATTTAATCGTACAATTAAAAGAAAGTGAAAAATGAATTTCAATAACTATACAATAAAGGCGCAGGAAGTATTGCAAAAAGCCACTGAAATAGCTTCCGGTAATGATCAGCAAATTATAGAAACAGGCCATTTGTTTCAGGCGATTCTACAGTCAGACGAAAACCTGATTTTGTTTTTATTAAAGAAGCTCGGTGCGTCCAAACAGGCAATTTCGGATTCATTAGAGTATATAATAGCAGCTTATCCTAAAGTATCCGGAGGGCAGTCTTATCTCTCTAATGACGCTGCAAAGTCACTTCAAAAGGCGGAAAAGTATCTGAAGGATTTTGGAGACGAATATGTGGCTGTAGAACACATCATTTTAGGTTTACTTTCCGGTTCTGATAAGGTATCACAAATTCTGAAGGATGCAGGCTTTCATGAAAAAGAGCTCATTAAAGCCATCCGAGAACTTCGGGGAGGCGGGAGTGTAACAGATCAAAATGCGGAATCAAAGTACAGATCCTTAGAGCGATATTCAAAAAACCTGAATGAACTTGCTAAAAAAGGTAAAATTGATCCTGTAATCGGCCGGGACGAGGAAATCAGAAGAGTCCTGCAAATTCTGGCCAGGAGGACTAAGAACAATCCTATTTTGCTTGGTGAGCCCGGGGTCGGTAAAACAGCGATCGTTGAAGGGATGGCCCGGCGGGTTGTGGACGGTGACGTTCCGGAGAACCTAAAGTCCAAGACGATCATCTCGTTAGATATGGGACTCCTTGTTGCAGGGGCCAAGTATAAGGGAGAGTTTGAAGAAAGATTAAAGGCAGTCATCAAAGAGGTTACAGACAGTGAAGGCGAGATTATTCTTTTCATTGACGAAATTCACACATTGATTGGAGCCGGTGGTGGAAGTGAAGGAGCAATGGATGCCGCCAATCTATTGAAACCGGCTTTGGCGAGAGGCGAGCTACACGCAATTGGCGCGACCACCCTTCAGGAGTATCAGAAGTACATCGAAAAGGATAAGGCACTTGAGAGAAGGTTCCAATCCATTACGGTTGATGAGCCGAATGTACAAGATGCGATTTCCATTCTTAGGGGAATTAAGGACAAATATGAAGTCCATCATGGAGTACGAATTCAGGATGATGCAGTGATTGCTTCCGTAGAGCTATCAAACAGATACATCTCAGATCGGTTTTTACCGGATAAGGCAATTGATTTGATGGACGAAGCAGCGTCCAAACTTCGGATTGAAATGGACTCACTTCCGGAGGATCTGGACGAGTTGAATCGAAAGATCATGCAGATGGAAATCGAGCGAGAGGCAATCCGAAGGGAGAAGAACAAGGAGAAAGAAAAAGAATTGAATCGTGAAATTGCAGATTTGGAAGCCGAGAGAAATGAATTGAAAGCCCGATGGGACAATGAGAAGTCTGTGATTCAGGGATTGCGCGAAGCCAAGGAGAATATTGAGCATTATAAAATTGAAGCTGAAAAAGCCGAACGTGCGGGCGAATATGAACGGGTAGCTGAAATCAGGTATGGCAGGATCGTAGATGCAGAAGCAAAGCTTAAAGAATATCAGAAGCAACTTGCAGAGATGCAGGGAGAGCAAAGTTTACTTAAAGAAGAAGTGGATGCCGAAGATATTGCAGAAGTCGTTGGTAAATGGACCGGCATTCCTGTGTCCAAAATGCTTCAGAGTGATCGTGAGAAATTGGTTCATCTGGAAGAAGAGCTGAGCAACAGGGTTGCAGGACAAACGGAAGCAATTCAGGCAGTCTCTGATGCGGTTAGAAGAAGTAGAGCCGGGTTACACGACCCGAAGCGACCTATTGGTTCCTTTATTTTCCTGGGTACTACCGGCGTAGGGAAGACAGAATTAGCAAAGGCTTTGGCAGAATATCTCTTCAACGATGAAAATGCAATGGTTCGAATTGATATGTCTGAATATCAGGAGAGGCATGCCGTAAGTCGATTGATTGGGGCACCTCCGGGATACGTGGGATATGACGAAGGCGGACAACTCACGGAGTCTGTAAGAAGAAAGCCCTACAGCGTGATCCTTTTGGATGAAATCGAGAAAGCACATTCGGACGTATTCAATACTTTGCTTCAGGTACTTGACGACGGAAGGCTGACGGATAACAAAGGCCGGGTTGCGAATTTCAAGAATACAATCATCATCATGACCACCAACATTGGCTCCGAGTTAATTCAGGAAAATTTTGAAAAACTGGATGAACTGAATCCTGACCCTGTAATTGAGGAAACCAAAAATCAGGTATTCGAACTTTTGAAAAAGTCAGTACGTCCGGAGTTTTTAAATCGAGTGGACGAAACGATCATGTTCAGGCCATTGAGTAAGCAGGATCTTCAAAAGATCGTAGGGATTCAGTTTAAACTGATCCGAGATCGATTGGATGAGAATGGAATTAAAATCGAAGCAGATGATAAGGTACTGTCGCATCTTGGAGAGGTTGGATTTGGTCCGCAGTTTGGGGCGAGACCACTGAAGAGAGTGCTTCAAAGGGAGCTCTTAAACGAACTTTCTAAAGAAATTCTGAAAGGAAATATCCGGAAGGATTCGGTGATAGGGGTGACCTTATCAGATCAGAATAAAATAGAGTTCCTGAACCTGGATAAAGTTGTCGTTGAGTAAGTTTTCAAAATAATCAAAAGAGTGGTTGGGTTCTGATTTTGGGCAGTATGGTTACTTTTCATATCAGGTTCAAGTTTGAAGATGTTTGATTGGAATGTCTGATCCGGCTTCCGGAGAATGTACGTCTGCTTTTTCCCCGCTTAAAACTTTCAATTCAAAGGCTTGTTCAAAAATCTCAAAATTCAAAGCAATGGGGATTACCTTTTTAGGACGGTATTTCTATTCAACTTGTAAAATCTATTTTTTTGTAGGGTAAATGGCTAAATCTCCCAGTCCTTCTTCAATTCGCAGCAACTGATTGTATTTTGCCATTCTATCGGATCTACTTAATGATCCCGTTTTGATCTGTCCGGCATTGGCAGCTACTGCAATGTCAGCAATTGTTGTATCTTCTGTCTCTCCGGATCGGTGAGATACTACTGCTGTCCATCCTGATTTGTGCGCCATTTCAATTGCATCTAAAGTTTCCGTAAGTGTTCCGATTTGGTTTACCTTAATCAGGATAGAATTTGCTGCGTTCTCTTTAATAGCCCTTTCCAGGAATTTTACGTTTGTCACTAAAAGGTCGTCACCTACTAATTGGCATTTATTCCCTATCTTCTCTGTCAGGATTTTCCATCCATCCCAGTCATTCTCATCACATCCGTCCTCAATACTGTCAATCGGATAGTCATTCACCAACTTCGCTAAGTATTCTGCCTGCTCAACACTCGATCTCTTTGCCCCCTCTGCTCCTTCAAACTTCGTATAGTTGTATACACCACTCTCAAAAAACTCAGAAGAAGCACAGTCCAATGCGATGGTCACATCACTTCCGGGTTTATATCCGGCCTTGTCCATTGCTGCAAGTACGCTTTCCAAAGCCTCTTCAGTACCTCCTGCGAATTCAGGGGCAAAGCCTCCTTCATCTCCTACTGCGGTACTTAACCCTTTTGACTTGATGATTGATTTAAGATGATGGAAAATCTCACTCCCCATTCTCATGGCCTCAGTAAAAGTTAATGCCCCAACAGGTCTTATCATAAATTCCTGGAATGCGATGGGTGCATCTGAGTGAGCGCCGCCATTGATAATATTCATCATAGGAACGGGAAGCATTTTCGCATTTGCACCGCCGATGTATCTGTAAAGTGGCAATTGGCAGGCATCTGCTGCGGCATGTGCTACTGCAAGAGAAACACCTAAAATAGCATTTGCTCCAAGTTTGGATTTGTTGGCCGTGCCATCAAGGTCAATCATCATTTGATCAATCAAATTCTGCTCTACCACAATCAACCCTCTGAT
Organism: Ekhidna sp.; assembly: GCA_014323825.1. Taxonomy (GTDB): domain Bacteria; phylum Bacteroidota; class Bacteroidia; order Cytophagales; family Cyclobacteriaceae; genus Ekhidna. The sequence goes on from JACONI010000111.1 coordinate 22,757, forward strand.
CTCCGGAGCGATGATGTTGTTCACATTATCTACGGCGATTTGAACACCTTTTCCCATATACCCGGATTTGTCTCCATCACGGAGCTCTACAGCTTCATTTTCTCCTGTAGAAGCACCCGAAGGAACAGCCGCCTGACCGGTAAACCCATCTTCAGTAACAACTTCCACTTCCACAGTAGGATTGCCACGTGAGTCCATGATTTGTCTCGCAAACACGCTTTCAATAATGCTCATTGTATTTTGATTTAGTTTCGTTGATTAGTTGAATAAAGTTATTGAATAAGTAAGTAGAATCATGTGGTCCCGGAGATGATTCAGGGTGATACTGCACCGCAAATGCAGGCTTACCGTTCAGTCTCAAGCCTTCTGCCGTATTATCATTTAAGTCAATGTGTGTTAATTCGGCTTCCTTCGAGTCGTTTAACGAGTCCATGTCCACTGCGAAACCATGGTTTTGGGATGTAATTTCACCAAGACCGGTTTCCAAATTTTTAACGGGGTGATTAAGCCCTCTGTGCCCGTGGTGCATTTTATAGGTTTTAATCCCTACTGTCTTGGCCAAAATCTGACTACCCATACATATTCCGAAAAGCGGCTTATCTGCACCTAAGATTTCTTTTGTAGTATTTGAGGCATAATCCATTACTTCAGGATCACCGGGTCCATTGGAAAGGAAGTAACCGTCAGCATTCCATTTGGCCATCTCTTCATAAGAAGTTTCTGCGGGAAATACTTTTACATGACAGTTACGCTTCTCAAAATTTTTAAGAATGGATCTCTTAATGCCAAGATCAAGCACTGCAATCTTAAAGCCGGTATTTCCTGCCCCTACTTCATAAGCTTCTTTGGTTGTCACCTTGGTAGACAGCTCTAAAGACTTCATCCTAGGTATTTTATCTAACTCTGTTTTCAAAGCATCACCCTCATGGTCAGAAGAAATGATAGCATTCATAGCACCTTGAATTCGAATATGTCTTACCAACTTCCTGGTATCAATACAAGAGATGCCAAAGGTATTATTTCTTTCTAAGAACTCTTGAAGGCTCTCCATAGCTAATTTTCTACTGAAAATCTGAGAGAAATCATTAACCACAAGTCCATTGATAGTGGGGACACTGCTTTCTGTTTCTTCATCACATGCACCATAATTACCAATGTGGGAAGTTGTATTAATAATGATTTGTCCGAAATAAGAAGGATCTGTGTAAATCTCTTGGTAGCCTGTCATCCCGGTGTTGAAGCAAATTTCACCACCTGATGTACCTGACTTACCAATTGAATAACCTTTGAAGTGAGTACCGTCTTCCAGCAAAAGGGTTGCTTGTTTTCTAATTAGAGATTTCATGCAATCATTTAAAAATCCAAAAGAACACGTGAGATTAGTACTGATTCTTTAGGATTTATATCATACTGAAATACAAATGTAGGTTGAGAAAGAGCAATAAAAAAGCTACCTTGAAAAGATAGCTTCATTATTTTAGAAAACCTTTAGTCTTTCTTTTCTTCTCCCGTAACTTCCTCTGATTTCGTTTCAACTGCCTCCTCAACGAAAGCCTCTTCAGTTTCTTCTTTTACTTCCTCAGCCACTTCAGCAGGGATTTCTTCTACAACCTCAGCAGCCTGTACTTCAGTATCTTGCACTTTTGCTTCAGACTTTCCTCCTCTTCTGGATCTTCTTGTCTTGGACTTTCCGGAACTCTTTTCAGTTAAAAATAACTCATTGAAGTCAACAAGTTCCATCATACACATTTCAGCATTATCGCCAAGTCGATATCCGGTTTTAATAATTCTTGTGTAACCACCAGGTCTGCCGGAGATCTTCTCGGCTACATTGTTAAATAATTCAGTGACTGATTCTTTATTCTGAAGGTAAGAAAATACAACTCTTCTGGAATTTGTATCATCAGTCTTGGATTTCGTAAAGATCGGCTCAATATATTTTCTAAGTGCTTTCGCCTTAGCTACCGTTGTATTGATTCGCTTGTGCATGATAAGCGAAGAGGCCATATTGGAAAGCATTGCTCCTCTATGGGCTGTCTTTCTACCTAAATGATTAAATCTCTTACCATGTCTCATTATTCTTCTTCCAGTTTGTATTTCATGAGATCCATACCAAATTTAAGGCCTTTATCGAATACCAACTGCTCTAGCTCAGCAAGTGATTTTTTACCAAAGTTTCTAAACTTCATCATATCGGAAATTTCAAGAGATACCAAATCGCCAAGCGTTCCGACATCAGCGGCCCTTAGGCAATTGTAGGCTCTCACTGAAAGATCAAGATCATTCAGGTTAGTTTTAAGTAACTTTCTCATGTGAAGTAACTCTTCATCAACCTGTTCCGGTTCACTAACTTCTTGGGTCTCAATAATCATGTTCTGATCTGAGAACAACATAAAATGCTGAATCAAAATATAAGCGGCTCCCTTAAGTGCATTTTCAGGATGAACAGATCCGTCAGTTTCGATATCAAGCATCAATTGTTCATAGTCAGTCTTTTGCTCTACCCTTGTGTTTTCAACACTATATTTTACATTTTTAATTGGAGTAAAGATTGAATCAATTGCGATGGCCCCAAAGTTTTGATCCGCAGGCTTATTATCGCTTGCACTAACATATCCTCTGCCTTTCTCAACAGTCAATTCCATTTCGAATTTGGCAGAATCATCAAGATTACAAATTACATGATCCGGATTCAAAATCTCGAAAGAGGTGGTTGCCTTGGCCAGATCACCTGCTGTCAGCTTCTTCATATTTGAAATTGGAATTTTTATGCTACTATCAGCAACTCCTCCAATTTTCTTAAATCTTACCATCTTCAGATTAAGGATGATTTCATTTACATCCTCAACTACCCCCTCTATTGTAGAAAATTCGTGCAACACACCGGGGATTTTAACACTGGTAATAGCATAACCTTCCAGAGAAGAAAGAAGAATTCTTCTTAACGCATTACCTATTGTAACACCATACCCCTTTTCTAAAGGTTTAAAAGTGAATAAACCATGGAAGTCATCAGCTTTCTCCATGACTATCTTTTCCGGCATTTGAAATGCAAGGATTGACATATTTTAAATTTTAAAAAGTTAAATATTACTTAGAATATAATTCGACGATCAACTGCTCTTTGATATTCTCCGGAATCTCTTCTCTGCTCGGTGCATTCAAGTATTTCCCTGACATGCTCACTGTATCCCACTCCAACCAGGAATAGCTTTTAGCATTTGATTTCAAGCTATTACTGATAGCTTCTAAAGATTTTGATTTTTCTCTTACTCCTATCACATCGTTTGGTTTCAATGTGTAAGATGGAATATTCACAACATCACCATTTACAGTGATATGCTTGTGAGAAACTAATTGTCTTGATCCCCTTCTTGTAGGCGAAATACCAAGTCTGTAAACTGTGTTATCCAACCTGGCCTCTAGTAATTGAAGAAGGATCTCTCCGGTAATACCGGTTTTTCTAGACGCTTTATCAAAAGCATTAGCAAATTGTCTTTCCAAAACGCCATAAGTGTATTTAGCTTTCTGCTTTTCTGCAAGCTGAATAGCATATTCGGACTGTTTACTTCTTCTACCTTTACCGTGTTGGCCGGGAGGATAAGCCTTCTTTTGAAGTGCTTTGCTAACACCAAAAATGGGATCTCCGAATCTTCTGGAAATTTTAGTCTTCGGACCAGTATATCTTGCCATTCTTTATGATCTGTTTTATATATCTTAAACTCTTCTTCTTTTAGGAGGTCTGCAACCGTTATGAGGTAGTGGTGTTACATCTTTAATCATTGCAACATCAATACCAACGTTCTGAATAGTTCTGATAGCTGATTCTCTACCGGCTCCCGGGCCTTTCACAAACACATCAACCTTTCTCAATCCTAAATCATAAGCTTTCTGAGCACATTCCTGAGCGGCTACCTGAGCAGCGTAAGGAGTATTCTTTTTAGAACCTCTGAAGCCCATTTTACCGGCTGAAGACCAGCTAATAACCTGACCGGTTACATTGGTCATTGAAATAATGATGTTGTTGAAGGATGCTTTAATATGAGCCTGACCCATTACACCGACTGCAACAACTCTTTTCTTCCCTTTATCTTTTCCTTTTTGCGCCATCTGTTGATTACTTAGTAGCCTTCTTCTTATTGGCAACAGTTTTTCTCTTACCCTTTCTGGTTCTAGCATTGTTCTTTGTATGCTGTCCTCTCACGGGGAGACTTTTCCTATGTCTTAGTCCTCTGTAGCATCCAATATCCAAAAGCCGCTTAATGCTTAACTGAACTTCTCCTTTAAGTGTGCCCTCTACTTTATATCTTTCGCGGATAATATTTCTAATCTTTCCCCCCTCGTCATCTGTCCAGTCCTGAACTTTTTTATTTACATCAACACCGGCCTCATTCAAAATATTTTGAGCGGATGTTTTGCCTATACCAAAAATATAGGTAAGGGCAATTTCACCTCTTTTATTATCGGGAATATCTACTCCTGCGATTCTGGCCATAATTATCCTTGTCTTTGTTTAAACTTTGGATTCCTTTTGTTGATTACATAAAGCTTCCCTTTTCTTCTGATTACTTTGCAGTCAGCACTTCTTTTTTTTACAGATGCTCTTACTTTCATTTCTATATCTTTTCAGTTATGCTGAATTATTTATATCTATAAACTATTCTCCCTTTTGTTAAATCATAAGGAGACATTTCTAATTTCACTTTATCACTTGGCAAGATTTTGATGTAATGCATTCTCATTTTACCCGAGATATGTGCGATTACTTCATGCCCATTTTCTAGTTCAACTCTAAACATTGCATTTGATAATGCCTCAACGATAGTACCTTCTTGCTCTATAGATGTTTGCTTTGCCATTATGCAACTTGAGTTCTTCCTTTAATTCGACCTGATTTCATCATACCTTCATAATGTCTCATCAATAAATAACTTTCAATTTGCTGGAGTGTATCCAGTATTACTCCCACCATAATAAGAAGTGATGTTCCACCGTAAAATTGAGCAAATCCCTGATTGACACCTGCCAGCATTGCGAATGCAGGTAATATTGCAATTATAGCAAGAAAAATTGCTCCCGGTAATGTGACTCTTGATAGAATATCATCAAGAAGATCAGCAGTTTGTTTTCCCGGCTTAACCCCCGGAACAAAGCCTCCGTTTCTTTTCATGTCATCGGCAATCTGAACAGGATTAATTGTGATTGCCGTGTAGAAAAAAGTAAACACAATAATCATAACTGCAAAAGTCAGATTGTATTCCCAAGTTGTGACATCAGAAAATGTGGTTAAGATGTAATTCGCAACGTTACTATCTTCTCTCCAAAATCCGGCAAACATTGCCGGAAGAAACATGATAGACTGAGCAAAAATGATCGGCATAACTCCGGATGCATTGACTTTTAAAGGTATATATTGCCTTTGCCCGCCATAAACTTTATTTCCTACAACCTGCTTGGCATACTGAACAGGCACTCGCCTGACTGCCTGAACCAATGCTACGGTAACAAGAACTACAAAGAAGAGTGCAACTAATTCCAAAATGAAAATTAACAACTCACTCATACCACGAGTAACAATAGCTTCCGATACGAGACTTCCGGGGAATCGGGAGATAATTCCGACCATAATCAACATCGAAATACCATTTCCTATTCCCTTGTCAGTAATTTTCTCACCTAACCACATACAGAAGATTGTTCCTGATGTTAATATGATTACTGAAGTAAACTTAAAAAAGAATGTATTGTCTATAATTGCGGAAGGTTCAATTGCCGCACTTACATAACTGAAACCCTGAGCAAAACAAATACCTATGGTTAGTATTCTTGTTAGCTGGTTAATCTTCTTTCTTCCACTATCACCCTCTTTTTGTAGTTTTTGAAAGTATGGAACAGCTACTGTCATCAACTGTAATACAATCGAGGCTGAGATATAAGGCATAATTCCAAGTGCAAAAACAGAAGCGTTGCTAAATGCACCCCCCAGGATGGTGTCTAAGAATCCAAAGATTCCCGATGCAGAAGTTAATTTGTCAGGGTCAATCCCGGGAAGAACTACAAAAGTACCAATACGAAAGATTACAAGAAACCCTATAGTGTTAATGATTTTTAACCTTAATTCTTCAATTGAGAATATGTTTCGTATAGTGGCTATGAATTTCTTCATTACTTGATAATCATGATCGATCCTCCTGCTTTTTCAATAGCCTCTTTAGCGGAGTCTGAGAACTTATGTGCAGTTACTTTAATATTTGTAGTTATTTCCCCTCTACCTAACACTTTGATTTGATCTTTCTTACTGGCAAGCCCATTCTTACGTAATATTTCAGGCGTTACTTCTTTAAGTTTTTTGGCATCAACGAGTTTTTGAAGATCATCTAGGTTAATAGGCTTGGAAACGACTTTGTTGTTGTTCTTAAATCCAAACTTTGGAATCCTTCTTTGTAACGGCATTTGCCCCCCTTCAAAACCCGTTTTTCTTGAGTAGCCGGATCTTGACTGAGCACCTTTATGACCTCTCGTAGAGGTACCCCCCCTTCCGGAGCCTTGTCCTCTACCTACTCTTTTTCTATTTTTTATTGAGCCTTCGGCCGGCTTAAGTGATTCAAGTCTCATATTGAGAGTTCTTTTACTTCCACTAAATGACTGACCGTCTTTATCATCCCTTCAACTGAAGGAGTCAGTTCTTTTTCAACAGATTTATTGATTTTACCAAGACCAAGCGCAATGATTGTTCTCTTCTGGTTTTCAGGGCGTTTAATGGTGCTTTTCTTCTGTGTGATTAATACTTTACCCATCTTCTTATCCGTTGAAAATTTTATCTAAAGTCACACCTCTTTGCTGAGCGACTGCAAATGGGTCTCTCATTTTATTGAGTGCATCAAAAGTAGCTTTTACCACATTGTGAGGATTTGAAGAACCTTTTGATTTTGCTAAGACATCATGCACTCCGGCACTCTCTAATACAGCACGCATCGCACCACCGGCAATTACACCGGTACCGGCGGCGGCAGGCTTCAACAGAACATGCCCTCCTCCAAATTTGCCAATTGCTTCGTGGGGCACCGTTCCTTTAAAAACAGGAATTTTTACCAGGTTTTTCTTTGCATCATCAATACCCTTAGTGATTGCATCAGTAACCTCATTAGCCTTGCCCAACCCATATCCCACAACTCCATTACTATCACCAACTACTACAATAGCTGAGAAGCTAAATCTTCTACCACCCTTCACTACTTTTGCTATTCTTTTGATTGCAACCACTCGTTCCTGGAGGTCAATTTCGCTAGCTCTTACCGATTTTATGTTGCTTTGTGTCATATTTATTAAAATTCCAGACCTCCTTCACGAGCACCATCAGCCAAGGATTTTACTCTTCCATGGTACTTATACCCTGATCTATCAAAGATTACATTTTTGATCCCCGCTACCTTAGCATTCTCCGCCAGCTTTTTACCCACCTCTTTAGCAATCGCAACGTTCAAACCCTCTTTGCCTATCTCCTTAGTAGATGCAGACGCAAGCGTCTTTCCACCTACATCATCAATAAGTTGAGCGTAAATTGCCTTGTTACTTTTAAAGACGGATACCCTGGGTTTTTCAGCCGTACCGGAAATCTTTCTTCTGATACCCAATCTGATTCTTTTTCTTCTTGCCGTTTTTGAAATTGCCATATCTTATTATTTAGCGGCAGTTTTACCGGCTTTTCTTCTAATTTGCTCACCAACAAGCCGAATACCTTTTCCTTTGTAGGGCTCCACTTTCCTAAGTGATTTAATCTTTGCAGCGGTTTGCCCAACCAATTGCTTATCTATTCCTTCAAGCGTTACAATTGGATTCTTACCTTTTTCCGTAACAGCAGTAGCCTTGATACTATCAGGAACGGCAAAATATATACTATGAGAATATCCAAGATTAAGCTCAAGCACATTGTTCTGTACAGTAGCTTTATAACCAACACCCACAAGCTCCATGTCTTTTTTATACCCTTGGCTCACCCCCTTGACCATGTTATTGACTAGTGAACGATACAAACCGTGAAGAGCCTTGTGACGCTTCTGATCAGTCGGCCGCTCAATAGTAACTACACTATCTTCAATCTTGCAAGTAATATCAGGGGCAATCTGCTGTGATAATTCTCCTTTAGGGCCTTTCACATTAACAACATTTTTATCTACTGTCAATGTTACACCATCTGGTAAACTAATCGGTACTTTTCCTATTCGAGACATCCTATACTCAATTAATAAACGTAACACAAAACCTCACCACCAATGTGCTCTTTTCTCGCTTCTTTGTCAGAAAGCACTCCCTTAGAAGTTGACATGATCGCAATACCAAGTCCATTTAATACTCTTGGTAAGGTCTCAGCATCCGCATACTTTCTCAGCCCCGGAGTGCTCACTCTTTCTAAACTGGTAATCGCTGACTGCTTTGTTTTGGGATTATATTTCAAAGCTATTTTAATAGCACCTTGCTTATTATCCTCTTCAAACTTGTAATTTCTAATATACCCCTTATTGTGTAGTACTTTAGTCATTTCCTTCTTTAGATTAGAAGCAGGAATCTCTACTATACGGTGATTCGCTTTTACTGCGTTGCGGATTCTTGTTAGATAATCTGCTATCGGATCTGTTACCATTTCTTAAACACGTTTATTACCTCCATATAAAGAAATGCAAAAATAACAATTTATATTTTTAAACACAAGCATTCTTTACCAACTAGCCTTAGTAATTCCGGGTATTTTTCCTTCTGCTGCCATCTCTCTGAATGTTACTCTAGAGATACCAAACTTTCTCATGTAACCTTTAGGTCTTCCGGTAAGTTTACATCTATTATGCAGTCTCACTTTTGAAGAATTTCTCGGCAGTTTATCCAGTGCCTTATAATCACCGGCAGCTTTAAGGGCTGCTCTCTTTTTTGCATACCTAGCTACAAGCTTTTCTCTTTTTCGTTCTCTTGCTTTTATTGATTCTCTTGCCATATTCTTTAGCTCTTTTTAGAGGTAAAAGGCATTCCGAATGCACTTAATAATTCCAAACTTTCCTCATCAGTATCAGCAGTTGTAACAAAAGTGATATCCATACCGGAAATACTCTTGATTTTATCAATACTGATCTCAGGGAAAATGATTTGCTCCTGTACTCCTAAAGTGTAATTTCCTCTTCCGTCAAATCCTTTCTCACGTATACCTCTGAAATCACGAACTCGAGGAAGTGCAACAGTCATTAACCTATCGAGGAACTCATACATTTTATTACCTCTGAGCGTAACTTTTGCTCCAATCGGCATACCTTCTCTTAGTTTGAAGTTTGATACCGACTTTTTTGCGATTGTTGAGACAGCCTTTTGACCTGAGATTTGAGTAAGCTCTTCAATTCCGGCATCTACTAATTTCTTATCAGATACTGCCTGACCAATTCCTTTGTTGATTGCGATTTTGACCAACTTAGGAACCTGCATGACAGATTTATACTGAAACTTATCCTTGAGTTGAGGCACAATCTCTTTTGTATATTTTTCTTTTAATCTGGGGCTAGGCATTTGTAATAAACTCTCCTGTTTTTTTTAAATATCGTTGAAGTTTACCATCATCATTTTTCTTCCTTCCAATACGAGTAGCATCCCCCGAAGAGGGGTCTACTACCATGAGATTACTCAGGTGAATGGAGGCTTCGGTTTCCTGAATGCCACCTTCAGGATTTGCTGCTGATGGCTTAATATGTTTAGTGACTATATTAGCCCCTTCTACAATTGCTCTATACTTTGAAGTATCCACTTCAAGGATTTTACCTGTTTTCCCTCTGTCATTACCTGCAATGATTTTAACAGTATCTCCTTTTCTAATATGAAATTTCACTTTACTCATTATTAAAGCACTTCAGGTGCTAGTGATACAATTTTCATAAACTGCTTTTCTCTCAACTCTCTTGCCACAGGTCCAAAAATCCTTGTTCCTCTTGGCTCGTCATTTGCGTTGAGCAATATAGCCGCATTATCTTCAAATCTTATATAAGATCCATCCCTTCTTCTCACCTCTTTCTTTGTCCTCACAACTACAGCCCGGGATACAGTACCCTTTTTAAGATTACTTGAAGACATAGCATCCTTAACAGTAACAATTACCTTGTCACCAACGGAAGCATATCTTTTTTTTGTACCACCAAGTACCCGAATAACCAATACTTCTTTAGCCCCACTGTTATCCGCAACTGATAATCTTGACTCTTGCTGTACCATTACTTAGCTTTTTCTACAATTTCAACCAACCTCCATCGTTTATTTTTGCTTAGCGGACGCGTTTCCATCAACTTAACGATGTCTCCGATATTACAATCATTTCTCTCATCGTGGGCCGTAAGCTTGGTCGTTTTTCTAACAAACTTTCCGTATATCGGATGCTTTACTTTTCGCTCTACAACTACAGTGATACTCTTCTGCATTTTATTACTAACCACTTGTCCGATTCTTTCTTTTCTTAAATTTCTTTCCATCACTGAGTCTATTTAGTCACTTCAACAGTTTGATTTAATTCCTTTGCTCTAATCTCAGTCTTGATCCTTGCAACCAGCTTTCGAAGCTCTCTAATCTTCACCGGATTTTCTATTGGAGTGATGCTGTGAGCAAATTTCAACTTTCCGTAATTTTCTTTTTCAACAGCAAGCTTATTCTTGAGTTCGTCAATGCTTAAACCTCTCAATTCAGAATTCTTCATTTATTCCAAGGTATAATCTTTAGCTACAATAAATTTTGTTGAGATTGGCAATTTTTGCGATGCCAACCTTAACGCTTCTTTTACAAGTTCAATATCTACACTCGCTGCCTCAAAAAGTATAGTACCCGGCTTCACGGTAGCTACCCAATATTCAGGAGCACCCTTACCTTTTCCCATCCTTACTTCAGCAGGCTTCTTAGTAATCGGTTTATCAGGAAAGATTCTGATCCAAACCTGCCCCTCTCTCTTCATCGCTCTGGTCATTGCTATCCTAGCTGCCTCAATTTGACGGCTTGTAATCCAACCAGCCTCTAATGACTTAATACCAAAAGTTCCAAAGGCGAGCCTATGCCCCCTACAGGCCAAGCCTTTAACTCGGCCTTTCTGCATTTTTCTGAATTTTGTTCTTTTAGGCTGTAACATGCTTTGTAAAACTATTACCTTCTTCTTCTATTTTCTTTTCTTCTGTTAAGACCTCCGCCAGGGCTGTTTGATCGACCACCGGTCCGACCGCCAACGTTCGGAGAAAGATCTCTTTTGCCAAAAACCTCTCCTTTAAAAATCCAAACTTTGATTCCAATCTTTCCGTAAATTGTATTGGCTTCTGATACTGCATAGTCAATATCAGATCTTAGAGTATGAAGCGGAATTCTTCCCTCCTTGTACTGCTCACTTCTCGCCATTTCTGCGCCACCCAGTCTACCCGAACACTTCACTTTAATTCCTTGTGCACCAACTCGCATAGAAGATGCAATTGCCTGCTTCATTGCCCTTCTAAAGGAAATTCTGGCCTGAAGCTGTTGAGCAATTGATTCCCCGACAAGTTTAGCATCTAGCTCAGGTCTCTTGATCTCGAAAATGTTAATCTGAAGATCCTTACCCGTCAGGTTTTTTAATTCTTCTTTGATCTTATCCACCTCGGAACCTCCCTTACCAATCACAACGCCGGGCCGGGCGGTATGAACGGTTAGCATAATTCTTTTAAGTGTTCTTTCAATAACCACTTTAGAAATACCTCCTTTAGGAATTCTTGCAGTTATGTATTTTCTAATTCTGTTGTCCTCTACAATCTTGTCAGCATAAGACTTACTATCAAACCAAGCCGAATCCCAACCTTTGATAATTCCTAGTCTAAGTCCAACCGGATTTACTTTCTGTCCCATTACTTATTGCTTTCTTTAGTTTCGTTGGCGTTATGATTATCAATCACAATTGTGACATGATTAGACCTTTTCCTGATTCTGTGAGCCCTACCCTGAGGCGCAGGTCTTAGTCTTTTCAGCATCCTGGCACTATCCACATAAATCTTGCTGACAAAAAGGTCAGCCTCTTCAATATTTACTTCGTCATTGGCCATTTGCCAATCTGCAAGAGCGGTTAGCAAAAGTTTTTCAATATGACTTGAAGCAATATGACCATCAAATCTCAAAATATTAAGCGCAGCATTTGCCCGCTCTCCTCTGATCATGTCAGCCACTAATCTCATCTTTCTCGGAGAGGTGGGGATGTTTCTAAGAGAAGACTTTACAGCACCAAACTTCCCCTTGTTTTCCTCTCGAAGCTTTTTATCAGCTTCTTTTTGAAGTCTGATTTTTACTGATTTCTTTAATTTTCTCCCGGCTTCCATCGGCACTATCTATTATCTTTTACCCCTATCTTTTTTGACAATGTGACTTCTAAAGTTTCTTGTAGGGGCAAATTCCCCCAGCTTGTGACCAACCATGTTTTCAGTAACAAATACTGGAATAAATTTATTCCCATTATGCACTGCAAAGGTGTGACCTACAAAGTCAGGAGATATCATAGATCTTCTTGACCAGGTTTTAATCACAGACTTTTTGCCGGATTCATTCATCACTTCAACTTTCCTCTCAAGTCTGAAATCTATATAAGGTCCTTTTTTTAATGATCTAGACATTATTTCCTACGCTTTATGATTTGATTATCGGAATACTTATTTGGCTTTCTTGTCTTCTTACCTTTTGCATAAAGACCATTTCTTGATCTTGGGTGCCCTCCGGAAGATCTTCCTTCACCTCCACCCATTGGATGATCAACAGGGTTCATAGCCACCCCTCTGACTCTGGGCCTCTTCCCTAACCACCTGCTTCTACCTGCCTTACCCAATCTCACATTCATGTGATCAGCGTTAGAAACGGTTCCGATCGTAGCTAAACATGTATTTAGTACTAATCTTGTTTCACCGGAAGGTAACTTAATTGTAGAGTATTTACCCTCTCTAGCCACCAACTGAACATAGGTTCCGGCACTTCTAGCTAACACACCACCCCTACCAGGCTTTAACTCAATATTATGAATAATGGTACCTAAAGGGATTTCAGATAAGAATAATGCGTTTCCTACTTCGGGAGCTATACCCCCTCCGGAGTTCAACATGGCTCCAACTTCTAATCCGGCAGGAGCTATGATATATCTTTTCTCTCCATCTACATAAAAGAGCAACGCAATTCTTGCAGTCCGATTCGGATCATACTCTATTGATTTTACCATTGCAGGAATTCCATGTTTGTCCCTTCTAAAATCAATAAGTCTCAACTTTCTCTTATGACCTCCACCAACATTACGAACAGTCATTCGACCTTGGTTATTTCTACCTCCGTTTCTGGTATTTGTGATTACCAAAGATTTTTCAGGGGTATCAACGGTGATCTCGCTAAAAACAGGAGCCATCCTATATCTCTGCCCAGGCGTAGTAGGCTTAAGTTTTTTTACAGCCATGCTTAGTTTATCTTAAATTCCGCCATAAAAATCAATAATATCACCTTCAGCAACCTGAACGATTGCTTTCTTATATGCAGGAGTCTTACCCTCAATAATTCTTGACTTGGTATATCTCTTCTTTATCTTACCCGGCTGCAACATAGTATTAACCGACTCAACAGTAACCCCATAAGTCTTTTCCACCTCATTCTTAATCTGAACCTTGTTCGCCTTGCGGTCAACTATAAATCCATACTTTCCATGCTCGTTAAGCACAGATACTTTTTCGGTCACCAATGGCTTAATTAAAACACTCATCTTAATTAAATCTTTCTTTTATCTGCCCTAAAGTACTTTCACAAAGAATAATGCTCTCTGCATTAATTAAATCATAAGTGTTTACCTCAGCAACTGTTGTAACATTTGTTTTCCGGAGGTTTCTTGATGACAAGTATATATTCTTATTCTCTCCATTTACTAAGAAAAGAGACTTTTTATCTTCTATAGACAGGCTTTTCAAAATTCCTACAAAGTCCTTGGTCTTAGGAGCTTCAAAGTCGATATCCTCTAATACTTTTATTGCTTTTTCTTTCGCTCTTGAAGAAAGAACTGACTTGTTCGCCAGTTGCTTGATCTTTCGGTTAATCTTAAATCCATAGTCACGCGGTTTGGGGCCGAATACTGTGCCTCCCCCTCTGAAAATGGGAGACTTGACACTACCCGCCCTTGCCGTACCCGTTCCTTTCTGCTTCTTGATCTTTCTTGTAGAACCAGTTATTTCGTTTCTTTCTTTTGCCTTAACCGTGCCCTGTCTTTTATTGGCAAGGAGACCCTTAACATCAAGGTATACTGCGTGCTCATTTGGTTTAATACCGAAGATTTCTTTGTCTAGCGCAACATCTCTACCTGTTTCTTCTCCTTTAATATTTAAAACAGCAATTTTCATATTTATTTCTCAAGTATTACGTAAGAGTTTTTAGCTCCGGGCACGGAACCCGAAACCAGTACCAAATTCTTCTCGGGATATATTTTAAGAACTTTCAAATTCATAACTTTTACCCTGTCATTGCCTGTTCTACCGGCCATTTTCAATCCTTTGAAAACTCTAGAGGGGAATGAACATGCACCAATAGCCCCCGGTGCTCTCAATCTATTGTGCTGACCATGTGTCGCCTGACCAACTCCGCCAAATCCATGCCTTTTCACTACGCCTTGAAATCCTTTACCCTTTGAAATACCTATGGCATCAACAAAATCCTGCTCTGCAAATACATCCGATATTTTGATCTCATTGCCAAGTCCTACTTTATCCTCAAACTCGGCTCTGAAATCTCTGAATTCAACAACCTTGGCTTTAGGAGTTGTTTTTGCTTTTGAAAAATGTCCTTTCAAGGCTTTGGGAGTATTTTTCTCCTTTCTTTCACCATAGCCCAGCTGAACGGCTTTGTAGCTGTCGGTCTCTTCGTTTTTAACCTGAGTAACAACGCAAGGACCTGCCTGAATTAATGTGCAGGCTACGCTTTTACCACTTTCGTCGTATACGCTAGTCATTCCTATTTTACGTCCTATCAAACCAGGCATTTTCTTATAATTTTATTCTAATTAAGATCCCTCAAACAGTCCTTTCGCGAAAAGAATTGCAAAGATAGCAATTTTATAACTTGATCAAAATATTTAATCATCTATTTTAGGACAAAAAAGAACTAACTGACTAAAACAATTGGTTCTCGCCTCACAGTTATTTACTACCAGTTAAACTTTTATCTCAACGTCAACGCCACTTGGAAGCTCAAGCTTCATCAAGGCATCAACTGTTTTTGCGCTATTGCTGTAGATATCTACTAATCTCTTGTAGGTGCAAAGTTGGTATTGGTCTCTTGCCTTTTTATTGACATGAGGAGATTTCAATACGGTGAACTTTTCTTTGACAGTCGGAAGAGGAATAGGACCACTAACGACTGCTCCTGTAGTTTTTACTGCTCTTACGATTTTCTCGGAGGATTTATCCACTAAATTGTGGTCGTAAGATTTAAGTTTAATTCTAATTTTTTGATTCATCTTAAATGCTTTATACGTCAACAGTTCCTTTTACCTCTGCAATAACATTATCAGCTATATTCTTGGGCAGTTGGTCATAGTGAGAGAAGGTCAATGAAGCTGTTGCTCTACCGGAACTAATCGTTCTTAAATCAGTAACATAACCAAATAACTCAGAAAGCGGAACATCAGCCTTAACAACCGTCGAAGTCCCTTTTGTATCCATTCCTCTCATGATACCTCTTCTTTTATTGAGGTCTCCGGTGATGGAGCCGGTATACTCATCAGGAGTAACGACTTCTACAGCCATAACAGGCTCAAGAAGTACAGGCTTACATTTTTTAGCGGCTTCTTTGAATCCGTTTCTTGCTGCCAGCTCAAAAGACAACGCATCAGAATCCACATCGTGAAACGACCCATGATAGAGCCTTACCTTCATGCTGTCAATCGGGTAGTTGGCTAACGGACCATTTACCATCGCCTGCTTAAATCCTTTTTCAGTCGGGCCGATGAATTCCTTTGGGATCACGCCCCCAACAATTTCGTTCACAAACTGTAATCCTTCCTGCTCATAGTCATCATCTTTAGGGCTAAGTTCAAATACTATATCGGCAAACTTACCCCTACCACCGGTTTGTTTCTTATATACTTCTTTATGCTCTGCCGAACCGGTAATTGCTTCTTTGTAAGCCACCTGAGGAGCTCCCTGATTTATTTCCACCTTGAACTCTCTCTTCAACCTGTCAATAATAATGTCCAGATGAAGCTCTCCCATTCCTTTAAGAATGGTCTGACCAGTCTCATGATTGGTTTCGACCTGGAGTGTGGGATCTTCTTCCACCAATTTACCTATCGCAATACCCAACTTATCAATGTCTGCCTGTGTTTTAGGCTCAATTGCATATCCGATTACCGGGTCCGGGAAATTCATTGCCTCTAAAACGATCTTCGCATTTTCAGCACAAAGTGTATCTCCGGTTTTAATATCCTTAAAGCCAACGGCTGCACCAATATCTCCCGCGTGCAATGAATTGATTTGATTCTGCCTATTGGCATGCATCTGGAAGATTCTTGAGATTCTTTCTTTTTTATTTGTTCTGGTATTATAAACATAAGAACCAGACTCTAACATACCGGAGTAAGATCTCATGAAGCAGAGTCTGCCAACAAATGGGTCTGTTGCTATTTTGAAGGCTAAAGCTGTAAACGGTTCGCTCGGATGCGGTTTTCTTGTTATTTCCTCTTCGGTATCCGGATTTGTACCTACAATGCTACCCCTATCCAAAGGAGAAGGCAATAGCTCCGTCACATAATCAAGCATTGTTTGAACACCTTTATTTTTGAAAGCAGATCCACACATCATTGGCACAAATGCCAGATCAATAGTTGCGGCTCTTAGTGCAGCTACGATTTCATCTCTCGTAATACTATTAGGATCTTCGAAGAATTTCTCTAGTAGATTTTCATCATATTCTGCGACCGCCTCCACTAACTTCTCTCTGTACTCCGCAACTTCATCTACCATTTCATCCGGAATCGGAATTTCTTTGAAAGTCATTCCCATGTCCTCTTCATCCCAAACCATGGCTTTATTCTCCACCAAATCAACCACTCCTTTGAAGTTCTCTTCAACTCCGATTGGAAGCTGAAGGGGGACGGACTTTGTACCTAACATTTCGACAACCTGGTTACAAACGTTCAAGAAGTCAGCTCCCTGTCGATCCATTTTATTAACAAATCCAATCCTGGCTACTTTGTAGTTATCAGCAAGTCTCCAGTTTGTTTCGGACTGAGGTTCAACACCGTCAACCGCACTGAATAAGAAAACTAACCCATCAAGCACTCTTAGAGACCTGTTTACTTCCACGGTAAAGTCAACGTGTCCCGGAGTATCAATAATGTTGATGTGATACTCATTTTCTTTATATCTCCAGAACACAGTGGTTGCGGCCGATGTAATAGTAATGCCTCTTTCCTGCTCTTGCTCCATCCAATCCATGGTAGCACCCCCATCGTGCACTTCTCCGATCTTGTGGTTTACACCTGCATAATAGAGGATACGTTCTGTGGTGGTTGTTTTACCGGCATCAATATGTGCAGCAATACCAATGTTTCTAGTAAGTTTTAAGTTTCTTGTCATCTTCGTTTTTTAAAATCTAAAGTGTGAGAAAGCTTTATTTGCCTCAGCCATTCTGTGCGTATCATCTTTTTTCTTAACCGCTGCGCCCTCACCTTTTGAGGCAGCGATGATTTCAGCAGCAAGACGATCTTCCATTGCTTTCTCACCTCTCAGTCTTGCATACTTAATCATCCATTTGATGCCCAAAGAAATTTTTCTATCCGGTCTAACCTCCACAGGAACCTGGAAGTTAGCACCCCCAACTCTTCTTGCCTTTACTTCAACTGAAGGCATAATGTTACTGAGTGCGGTTTTCCATCTCTCAAGACCATCTTCTCCGGTTTTTTCCTTTACCTGATTGATGGCTCCGTAGAAGATATTGTAGGAGATACTTTTTTTACCGTTTAACATCAGGTTGTTTACAAACCTGGTAACCAATGTATCCTGATAAATTGGATCAGGAAGGATATATCTTTTTTTTGGTTTAGCTTTTCTCATTTTTCTCCTTATTTTTTGGGTCTTTTAGCACCATACTTAGATCTTCTCTGAAGTCTTCCATTTACTCCGGCAGTATCCAATGCACCCCTGATAATATGATATCTAACACCTGGTAAATCTTTTACTCTTCCACCTCTGATTAAGACGATTGAATGCTCCTGAAGATTGTGGCCTTCACCGGGAATGTATGCATTGACCTCTTTTCCATTAGTCAATCGGACTCTGGCCACTTTTCTCATTGCTGAGTTAGGCTTTTTAGGGGTCGTAGTGTAAACCCTTGTACATACTCCTCTTCTTTGAGGACATGAATCCAATGCTGGTGATTTTGACTTAGAAGTCAACTGTTTTCTACCTTTCCTCACTAACTGTTGTATAGTTGGCATACGCTAATTTTTTTACTGCCCTAAAAATTTCGGAACGCAAAGATAGGCGTATTAAGAATATATCAAAAAATTCAATAATAAAATAGCTAAAGATTTATTTATAAAGAGTAGATGAAGTTATGTGAAAATCAGCGTAAAATTCCAAAAGTGTGATTACTAGGGAGAAGGTTTTATCGGGAAAATAACTTCTATTCAATGTTGATCAAAGTTTTGTTTCGTTTTAAAAGTTTATTATTACATACCTGTAAGGTTTTCATACTCACTAAATCTTGTAAACAATAGGCATGCAATCAATAGACTGCATGGGAAAGAGTTGTATTAATAGAAGTGCATCTGTTTAAAACATCAATGAATAACCTATTCTTGGCATAAGAGATCTTCTGCTGAGTGTGTTATTTTTATAATTGAGATCATAAAGCAGCATGGTACTTAAAATTACTCTCTTGCTAAGGTTGAATCTCCTTCCTGCTCCAAGCAAATAAGCATGCTGCCAAGTGCCTTTATTTTTTGTTTCTCCAATTAGTGGCTCGTTGATGACTGATTGGGCTTCTCCATAGAGAAAAAGAACTTTTGCAACATCATAGCTGATAAAGAAACTGTACCCGTGCGAATCACCAGATATGACTATAGATGCAGAATCTCGCTCTTTGAACCGCTCTCGGTAAAGTAATCCAACTCCACCGGATAACTTCCTGCTCCAATAATAGCCGAGTTGAACATTAAAATCTAATATCAGCGGCAAAGTAGACTGTATGGCGATATTTCCATTGAGAAAGAGACGCTTTTTCCAAGATTTTCCTTTCAAAGAGTTCCGCTTGATCCCCTCCTCTTCTTTACTCAAGTCAGGAAGCACATCGTACTTCTTCTTGGCTGCCTTCATAGTGACAGGTAACCTCACAAATTCTTTCGGATCAACCTTACTAAAAAAAGCCGCTACCCCTGATCTATCAACTTTTTGTAAGTCCCCCAACCGATCCAACTCCCCATATTTCATCTGATCTTTAATGGAAAGGTCGGTTTCTCGCTTAAATTCTGTAGGCAGGTATTGCTTCACTCTATCTTTCATATCAAAGCGATCGGCAAGTGTTTTAGGGTCAAGTTTTAAAGAGTCCTTATCAAAGCGATCAAGGTAAGCTGAATCGTACTGACCATATAATTCGTAAATCCCTTGTAAGGATTCAAAATCACCTGTCCCGGCAAGTTCTTGTAATGCCCGATCTACAGCATCTTCGGGTGGATCGAAAAGTGTGGTGTTCGCCAGATATTCTTTTGCAGGCTTTAAATCCCATTCTCCTTTTATGAACTCAACCTTCCTAGTTTTAAGCTCTTTCCATTTCCTCATCTGTATCAAACTATCTTTATTTTCTTTCCGATAATTCTTCCAAGCTTTTTTTACCGCCTTGATGCTGTCTTTCCGGTAGTATTTCTTATATCTCCTCAGTTTTTCCCGGTCATACCTGGTTTGCTCTACTTTTTTTAAGTGATTATCTGATACGTTTACATCAAACTTGAGTTGAGCGGATACTGGAAAGCTCAGAAAGATGAAAATAATTGGATACCATAACTTAACGACTGTTTTCAATGCTTTAGAATACTTTTGATTTTTTTGTTCACACGGGTCATTCTTAAAATGCTAATTTCTTTCTGAAGTAAAATGGGATAATCTTCAACTATATAATTTTTAATAATTGATCTTTTTATGTGAATAGAATCTCTACTTATTTGGAAATATATAATAAAAACAACTTCTTCTGCTATTCAACAAATGATTCTGATAACTCCAAGCTAATTTTGAAACGATCGTTTTTTGGTTTCACTTTTTAAACCGGTCTCTCCTCAAATTTTTCTGAAAAATTAATTCAATAATTCAGAATTTGCTAAAATCTTATTTCTATATTGCTCCTTTGAAGAGTATAATTACATCAAACTCATATTAATTATATGATGTTGTATAAACGGTCATTATTCCACTCCTTTATGAAACCGAGTTAGCAGAAACAATAATACTCACCATATTTCCACTGTTAGAAGTAAATATTCAATTTCTGTTGTCTCTTACAGAAAAGCTTCCTAAACCGTTACTCACAGTAAACCACATGAATTCCAGCATGAGAGGAGAGTGGCAGAGAGGTTGGATTCTAACGGAGATGTCTACCGCACAAAAATCCTTCGTGAGGTCTCAAACACTCCATCCTCCGCATTAATTACAACGAATTTAACTTCCTTTATTCCGGGAGTAGTGAATGTATAACTCATAGATCGGCCATTAGCAACTTCGATGTCATTAACGATCCATTTGTATTCTGCCGGTCCATAGTGATTCAATCCACTTACTGAAAAACTCTTACGCTGTCCAACGTAAACGGTCCCGGCAGTTACATTAATGGCAGCACTCATCGTGTTCCTTTCGTTTCCGTAATTATACCGATACCGTTTAATGATATTATTATCTTCGTCTCTAATCAAGTGAAGACGATTTCTATTGTCATATTCATAGGTTATCGTTTCTCCTGTTGGATTCGTAACAGTTTTTACTCCTACTAATGGTTGGTAGGTATAGCTGATAGTCCGTTTAAGACTTTCCACACCGGGATCAACTGTTTCAGATAGTAAATACCCTTGTGCATCGTATATATAATTAGTAGTAATACCATCCCGAGAGGAAAGATTGGAGGATACAAGACCATTTGTGTGATAGGACATAATACTGATATTTTCCAAGTCCGATGAGTTCCATCTTCCCGGCTGACTTAATGACAAACTATAACGTTTATAAAGCTGTATTTTATTTGAAAAAATTCGATAATCGTTCAATGAAACACTTGAAGTTCTATAGGAGGAATGACTTGGTAGTTTTACCTGATATTCTGTTACGATAGGTACACCTATCATGTGTCTACCTACCATAGATGACAAAACACTTGATTTAAGCAGTCTTTTTTCAGGAATGAAAGAACTGAAAGGGTAATAAATTCGCTGATTAACTGCATGATTTTCTCCACCTGAATTCATTGTTATGACTTGAACAGGTAAGGTTTCATGGTTGTGATTATATATGTAATCTGTTTTGGTGGTAGTCATTAAAGATACTCCGTCGTTATCATAGCTTTTTGTTACCGAATAATCAAGATAAATGTTGCGTGTAGTAATACTGTAAGTAGGTACTTCATAATGAAACTTAATTCTTTTATCCCTACCGAGCCAGTTTTCATGTTCTTCATATTTGAAATAATGAAACGTATGATTTCGAACAGTATAGTCAGGTCTTTTTTCATGTTCATATTTGTATTCTGTTTCACTCACCTTTTTATTTCCTTCATCATAAATTATCGTTTTCCATTCAATCCCTCTGTCATAGTAGGACTGAGAAGCCGGAGAAAAAGGATAGTTGTTCTCAACAAAATCGTTATCGGAAAATCGGATGCTTTCATTAATCTTATCAATTATTACATGTTTTTTTTCTTCAATAACGAGCGGCCTATCTCTTAAATCCTTAAAGTAGTGATCAACGTAGTTTCTATCAAGGATTGAAGTCTCCCTCACTCTACCATAGCCATTTGACGGCCCGCTAACCTCCCAAATGTTGGATGCAGGGTATTGTATCAAGGCAAACTGTTTTTTACCAACCCCAACCCCCCCACTTCTCCAGTACTTAAACTTATATCCTACATAAGTCGTAGTTCTCGGTGCCTGATTCTCATCATAATAAGTATAAGATGTACCGCTTACTAAATTTCTATTTTTGTCAAAATGCCTAATCGCACCAATTCTTACACCGCCGTGATTCGCATGTGATCCATACGTAAATTCTTGGCTACCTCCTGTTGGAAATGTTACTTTGGTTAAAATATTTGCTCTCGCATAACCATTAGGACTTTTATTCATACCTTTTGTTATATAACTGGATCTATTACGGTATTCTGCATTCCAAACATACAACCTTGACTGACTGCCCTGATGTGGTCCCCCATTATAAAAGCCCCAATGGTCAGTGTAATAAGATCCTCTTGGAGGAAGTTCGTATTTATTCGCTCCTCCGACATGAAGTTCATTATTATCATTAATGTACCCGAACTTATAAACTGCCAAACCGTCTTTTACCAAAGAGTTAAGCCTCAGGCGATATCTTTTCTCTCCGAAAGCAAATGTGTTCTTTCCTCCCTTATAATAAGAATTTCGTGCATCAAAATAACTCTGATTAAGGTTAGTCGTGCTGACCTCACGATTATTATGATCCTTTAGTTGAACAGATGTCAGCCTCACTCCATCAGATAAGTCGAACCTTGAGAAATTATATTTAAACTCAACCTTTCCTTTCGGAAATTGAATAACAGAAACGTACTTTGCCGTAATTGTTGATTTAAAATAATTGATGTCGTAACGTTTTCGCATGCAATGATTACAATTATCATCTGTTGAGCAACTGACAAGACAACTCTGATAACTATCACCTAATCCTGCCATATAACTTCGCTCTTCCTCAATAAGTGTACGCCCTATGTATCTCAGATCTATACCATTACTTTCCGGCTGATTGGCATAGACAATGCGATCTAAGTGCCATGTGGAAATGAATTGACGCTCATTTTCACGTACATAAGAAGTATTATCCCTATTATCTTTGTAATTGGTAGTGGTAGTTTCTCTCGATGAATATGTTTGACCGAAGTAATATTTATTCCCATAGATATCTGTGATAATGAAATGAGAATTAAGATCACTATTCTTGACAAATTCAATTTTCAAGTCTGATGAAGGTAGTGCATGGAACTTGTCGAAACTAAGCCCTGCCTGACCATTGGTTCTCTTTTGGCAATTATTACTACTACAACGAGCATGGCATGTTTCATGACTATTGCGTTCGCTATACCTGCATGGATAATAGCAAGAGTTATAGTCAGATCTATACCTGTTCATACATTGATTGTAAAATGGGTCATCAGTGTATTTTTGGTTTGACCAGGTAACGTAATCACTACCAAAAATGAACCTCCCACTACCCCCCGGAAATGAGAAATAAAAGAGATCCTTTTCAAAATCATAATATTTAGTATTTTCCCGGAGTTGACTCATCTTATGATACGAAAGAGTTTCTGTAAATCTAGCTTGCTCGTCAGGCTCTCCACGCATCACTCGCGTAATAGCCCCTCCTGCAATAAGCTGCCAGCCAAGCCCTGCAACACCGGATACTTCGTTTACCCTGATGCCGCCGGCATTGTACTGAAGGGAAACGGGGACAGTTGCACCGTTATTTGCCTGTGCCTCATACAACGGAACGGATACGGAAACCACCCCATCGTATAAACTCACAGGTGTATTGATACCCCTTACTAGAGCAGATGCATCCGGTGAGAGTATACTCTGGCTATACACAATAAGGGAATAAATAAAAAAAGCCAGTAGGGATAAATATTTTTTCATACTTTTAGAAAAATAAATCTTTTAGGCATTGTTACCCAGATATATTTAATTAAATATTTCAATTTAATTTTTTAGTTGGTCTGATCGTTTTAAAATTAGTTATTCATGATTTAAGAATTGTGTATAAAGGTATATGTATGAGCTATAAGCTTTTTTACTTTTTAGATTCCAGCTTTTCTAATCTTGATTGTAATTCAAGAAGTTTTTTGTTTAGTGATTCCAATTCCTTAATTTTTTTCTCCTGAGAAATTGTATATAAAGTTAATTCTTCTATTTTTTGAAGTAATTGTATTTGAAAGGTTCCTATATTTATTCCTTTTTTTTCCATTTCCTCGGCAGAAGCAATTTCCGGTAAATGTTTCTTTTCTTTTATATAATCTTCAATAGATTCAATCGTTGGTAAATTATAATCATTTTCAAATACAAAATCAGCAGTTGGCGTAAGACTAATCCTTATTTCTTTTGTTTCTAATTTACCATATATGGCAACATTTCCATTATCTGCAAAAACAACATTTGGGTCACCAGAATCACCATGTCTAAAATATAAATCTTTATTTGTGTTTGTATAAGAATGATAAATAGACCATCCTGAATAGTTATAAGCTGATCCTCCGGTTATCTCAATTTTTGCTACCCCGGAATACTGGTGAGTATGAAGTTTAAGTTGAGAAGTTCCGCTAAATTTATAGACTTCCAAATTTGTAATACGTAATTTTCCATTCACATCTAATTTGGTATCATTATCAGGGTTTTTTCCAATACCTATATTGCCGGTGTTTAAATTCATCATCATACTATGATCATAACCGTTTTCGGTTCTATCTTTATCATATCCCAAAAATCCAAAATAATCACCTAAACCACCTAAGGTAATAGTGTGCCCGCCAGCTGTTTTTTGCCTTATCAAAGGATGGTAAGAAACATAGGATTGTTGTGTATTAGATGTTATGCCTCCAGTTCCTGTCTTACCTGTTAGCCAAGAACCTCCGGGAGTTGTGATTTGCATGTTTCCTGTTACTTTTATATTTCCTGCTCTTACGTTCCATGCTTTTACATTCCCATTCACGTCTAATTTGGTATCATTATCAGGGTTTTTTCCAATACCTATATTGCCGGTGTTTAAATTCATCATCATACTATGATCATAACCGTTTTCGGTTCTATCTTTATTATATCCTAAAAATCCAAAATAATCACCTAAACCACTTAAGGTAATAGTGTGCCCGCCAGCTGTTTTTTGCCTTATCAAAGGATGGTAAGAAACATAGGATTGTTGTGTATTAGATGTTATGCCTCCGGTTCCTGTCTTACCTGTTAGCCAAGAACCTCCGGGAGTTGTAATTTGTATGTTTCCTGTTAATTTTACATTCTTGATTACAGTTTCATCTTGAGCTTTTATTCTAAAAGTAATTCCTAGAATTATAACTGATAATAGTATGGGTTTCATCGCTTTATTATTTAATAGATATACTGATAATTGTCTTAATATTTTTAAAAATTGCTTGTAACGATCTCGGCTGTATAAGTAGTTGTATGGGTTAGCATTTAACTTTGCAAGTATATACTAAACCGAAAATCCACGAGGATTCTCAGAAGAATATTATTTAGGTAACAATGCCCTAAGAAACCAACAAAATCATAATAAAGCGTAGATACAATCTATGCTTAGTGGGTTATGTCCCATAAAAAAGCTCCGTTATCGCGAGGCTTCTTCATATTCTTCAAGTTTTGCTATTGGAGATTTTAACTCCTGCTCTAATTTTTCATCTCCATAATAATTCGGAGCTTCCTTTCTCCATTCTTTGTTAGGCTCATAAAAATCTAAAATGTAAGCGATATCAGTTAAGACATCATTTAAAGATTCATCCTGAATCGTTTCATCATCCCAAATTATGTTCTGAGCCTTTTGAATATATGACACCCTTTCTTCTCCATTTGAAGATTGAGCTTTAGCCAATAAACCTTATGATATCCTGAACAACATAGTAGTCTATTTAATTGGTATTATTCTCGGCTTTATCAAGTTCTTACTACTCCTAAGAACAGTTGTTATTTCGCCAGTCAAAGGATTAGTACCAACTAATAAGCTCTTACCACTACCAAAACCGTTTGGAAGAATGTAGTTTAATGATTCAGTACAGTTTCTATGCTTAATCAACTTTTGATTTCTTGTATTTCTATAAGTTGAAAAAAGTTTGAAATTATTTTACGTCAACTTTAAAGCATAAATGTAAACTTATATTCTCAATTATACCAACAACTATCGTTTTTATTTGGAACTATAATTGACTATCTTTGTGATTTATAGTAAAATTAAATACTCAAAAGTGCTTTATTATGGATTTGGGAAGCAGAATAACCGAATTAAGGAAGACAAAAAACTGGTCGCAAAGCCAGTTGGCTAAAAATATTGAAGTCTCTCGTGAGATTGTGGGAAGATATGAACGTAATGATGCTGTCCCATCAATTGAAGTAGCTAAACGATTAGCTAACGCATTAGATGTGTCTTTGGATTATCTTGTAGGTAATGCAGAAAAAAAACTGGACAAGACCACGAGAAAAAAAATACAGGAAATTAATAAATTGGATGCGGACGATAAAAAAATGGTTTATACTTTTTTAGACGCATTCATTACAAAAAATAAATTGCAAGGTGTATTATGAAAGTAATATTAGACATACAAGATAACAGAGCTCCGTTCTTTATGGAATTAGTCAAAAGTTTTGATTTTATTGATATTCTTAAAGAAATCAAGAACAAAGAAAAGAGCAAGACAATTCAAAATTTAGCCGAGGCCTTTAATGATGTAAAACTTTACGAGGAGGGTAAAAAACAATTAAAATCAGCTGAAGATTTACTCAATGAGCTTTGATATTATTGCTACTGATCCGTTTAAACGTAAACTCAAAAAACTTTCAAAAAAATACCGGTCTTTAAAATCTGACCTGCTTCCTGTAATTGAAGAACTTGCCGAAAATCCCAAACTCGGAACACCTCTTGGTAAGGAATGTTATAAAATACGTGTTGCTATTTCTTCCAAAGGAAAAGGTAAATCTGGTGGTGCAAGGATTATAACTTACGTTCGTATTCTCAAAGAAACCGTTTTTCTTATCTATATCTACGACAAATCCGAGCAATCAACCATTTCTAATAAAGAACTCAAATTGCTTATTGAGTTACTCGCGGAAGATTAAAAAAGCCCTGCATTGCTGCAAGACTTATCAATTAAGTTTCTTTGATTTGTTCTCTTAATAATCTAATAACTTTTTAAGAGATGATTTTGCCCTATTAATTAATTCAATTTCATCTATATCGTCATCATCTCTTAACTCCGGATCACTACAATAAGCATCAACGTCAGTAAACAATTCAGATATTATATCTGAGACAACATCTTCTAACACCTTCCCAGTATCTCGAAACTCCCGAAAAAGAGAAATATAGTCTTTCTCAAACTGGTCAGCTGATATTTCTTTATTTACAAATTGAAATATTAATTTTCTATACGTGTTAATGTTTAATGTTTTCATATTATTTAAGACCTCCATGTGTTAAAACGTGATTAAGTTGACGTGGATCAAGTTTCCAACCGCTCCAAAACTGACCGCTTGGATGTGATATTACATTTAACCCAGTTTTAGGATTCAGATAGTGAATCGCAGGTTGGTTTTTATACGTTCTATGAATGATTTTTATACCTGAAGAATTTATATGCTGGTTAATTGCTGAACTAAATCTACTTGCGGCAGCTTTATTCCAATTGCCAGTTATTCCAAAATCAGCAGCATGTTTTAGATATTTCTTTTGTAACTGCTTAGTATAGTCATATTTAAAATACGACTACTCCCCCTAGCGGCATCCCTTACACTTACGCCACTTTTTTCGACTGCAAAAGTTTCCGTGCTTGCCATCAGCAAGAACATTCCCAAAACGATATACAGCCATTTTTTCATGCCCACAAGATACGGATTACCTCACTTTTTTTCTTCATTTGAACCGTTTCATTTGAAGATAAAAACACACCAACTCATATTATTTTTCCAAAAGAAAAAAGGAAAAAAAAGAAAGCCCTCCATCCAGTGGAAGGATGCAAAAAAGCAAGGGCTTAAGCGATAGCGGAGTGCATTTTACCCTTGCTTTTTTGTCAGCCTGGAACTTATACTTGCTGCCTTTTTTATTCTTTGGATGAATAGCACTGAACTTTCATTTTAACGGATTCCTGCGGGATGGATAATGTGCGTAAACACAGGAAAAACAGCCTTGAGCTAATCGGCTGGATACTGACTGTGGAGCGCAGCGTAATAGGCAGTAGACAAGCATCGCGAGCCGTCCTGCGAGTGGAGCAAGGGTGGTGCAAAGGAAGTGTGAGGAACGAACACGTTTTGCAGCTATGTGTGTAGTGGAACGCAGCTTTTTTGTAAATTTTTTTATTACAAAAAAGCGGAGTGCAACGGAACTTACACAAGGCTTACCTACCTGCCGGAGGCAATCAATTAAATCAAGCCGCAGCCCGCAGCGACCCGCAGGCGAGCAAAAACACGGGCAGCCGGTGGATTTTTTGCGGCCTGAGCTTTAGCGTGCCTATAGGACAGGCGGCAAAAAAGACAGAGTAGGCTGCCACGAGGAAGAGGGAGGAACTGCAAAAGACATGACAGCATGCAAGGTACGAGCACCCGCAGGGCGAACGGCTCTTTTTTATTCATTTGAAAGAAAAACATTCCATAAAAAAGTGCCGTGAGTGCTGGCGTGGCTTTTTGCGGATGACCGATGACGAATACCGCTTTTCCTAGATTAGTTGGATTGCCCCTCGATGGGGCTTTCCAACTAAAACTATACGTCCAGGAGGGAAGATTCGTGCGGTGGGATATGCGCCATACAGACTATTGGAGTGGATGGTATTTTCTAACGTATTGACTCAGATCCTCAGTGTCTTGTTGCCTGTACCGTTCCACATTGTCAACCCTTCTAAATCCACCCATGTATTGCGTTTTTCTAAGTCCATGCTGCTTGATCCATAATGTTATTCTGCTTTGCCTGATCTGATTAAACCGCACCACTTCCAGATTCATTTCCCTTGCTTGTGCCTTTACTTGTTTGAACAGGTCTTTTAATTGCCCTTGCAGCCTTCCAAGACACGTACACTGTGGACTGAACAGCTTTTCAGTGGTGTCTTTTTCTTTGTGATTTTGGATGTAATCATATAGCGGTATGATTTGGTGAGATTCCAGTTTCAGGGTTCTTGATGCTTTCCGTTTGATGCCTTCAGGGATGTAAACCGTTCCTTTGTTCAGGTCTAAGTCTGTCAGTTCGATTCTAAAAATATCTCTGGTATCCAAGCACTGGTAAACAATGAAGCCCAAGATGATTTTATCACTGTGTCGCCAATACCCTTTCTTTGATTTCGTCTCAAAACGCTGGTAGATCATATCTAGTTCTTCACTGCTAAAAAGTGGTAAACTCTCGTGTTTCTCGCCTCGGATCTTCACCCCGTAAGCAATGTTTGGGATCTGCAGGTAATCGTAGTACAGTCGGATATTACGCAGGCTCTCATTGATCCGGTGTTTGCTGCTACCACTCACCTGTAGGTGGCCGATGTAGTTTAATAAGTCGTTGTAGGTCGCTTCTTTGATATCCAGATTTCTTTGTGTTAACCAGTTCACATAATCAATCGCATAGTATTCCGCTCTTTGTCTGCTTTTCTCAACATAGCCGTTTTTCTCTAAGTGAAGGATAAAGTCTTTCATATTTATTGCCTGTAGTGGCTCACTGCTCCTCCATTAGTCTTGTGTAAATCTGTGTGCTGTCCAGACTGTTGTGTCCTAAAAATCTGCTGATCTGTTCCAGTGGCATGCCACCTTGAAGTAGATGTGTTGCTATCGAGTGGCGCAAGCTGTGTAGACTAATATCTTTATCTATTCCTGCTCTCTCTGTGAGTTGTCGGATTCTAGTTCCCATGCTGCTACCTCGCATCGGTTTGCCAAACTTTCCGATAATCAGGTATTCTTCTTTTTCTTTGGCTAAATACGGTCTGCTATATTGTTGATACTCTTTTAAGTCTTGAGCTACTCCGGCACTGATCGGAACGAACCGACCTTTAAAACTCTTTCCGGCCATCACCTGCAGCAAGCCTTTTTTATAGTGGATATGCCCTAGTTTGATGCGTGTCCCTTCTGCACTTCTCAGCCCACAACCGTAGTAAATCGCTAATATCGCTCGATCTCTGTAGCCTAATAAACTGTCGTCTGTGGCTTGATAAAGTTGCTTGATTTCCTTTTGAGAGAGGATAGTTCGGTGTTTCTTGATGCCCTTTTCGATCATCACTTTTCCAGTCAGGATCTTACCTTGTCCAGTCAGTTGTAAATACTTGTCGAGCAGTCTAATGACATTGATATGGCTCTGGATGTAGCTGCTACTTAATGCACCACCAAAAAGCCTGTTTCGTTTTCTGTGCAACGCTTCGCAGAACTTTTCAATGTCGCTTTGGTGAACATCTTCTAAGGATTCGATTTGCTGGCTTGGCAGCCAGTTTAAAAAGGTCGATAGTTGTCTGGTGTAACTCGCTGTGGTCACTTCTGCATAACCAAGTCTAATCATCCACTCGCTGAACTTCTTGCCATATTCTAAAAAACGTCCCCCTTGCATTTTCTCATTTCTGTTATCAACCATCCTTTTTGTATTGTCTTTCAGCGAGTTAAGGTGATAATTGAGTCCGTTATCACCCTGCTATCACCTGTTATCATCCTTTTGGATCGTGGCTAATGCACTGTCCAGTGCATTGCTCAGGCTGCCATTGAGTGTCTGGTATTCTTCCATGCTGGTAATCTCGTATTCATGGCCGTATTGCTTGTGTCTGCTCAGGATCTACAGGTAGCCGTATTGCACCAGTTGTTTGAGGTAGTAGCGTAGATTGTTCGGATTGATGCGCATCCATTCTCGTACATTACTCCGATAGAAGGAGGCATGGCCTCCCTTATTTACATGGTCTTTGACCATTTCAAAGAAGTCTCTACACGCTTTGGTTAGTTCATCACTCTTGGCTAGTAATACATCCTTTAACAACTCGTTCGCTGCTGCTATGTCTTCTAAAGTTGTCTCGATATACTCTTCCCCTGACTTGGCTGTCGGTCCTTACCGACCTTTGGTATTGGTGATAGAAGGTGATTGCTTCTATGAAGGCCAAGTAATGGGCATTGGTTCGCAGTGGTTTAAACACCGTATCGGGGATGTGTAGCTGTTCTGCATAGGGATTTCTAACCGTGATCGGTTTGAGTACGCTTTGCACGTCTCGTAAAAACTCTCTGGTGTCCTGTACTTGTTTCTTGTTGATCTTGCCTACAGAGCGTTTGCGCTGATTGTCCATGATCGCTGCATGTTGTTGTTTGCTACCGTCTAAATAGATCAGTAAACATCTATTCGCATTATCCTCGTAAAGCCGTTCTTTGGTCGTTGTTCCGGTTAAACAGATCGGGCCGTGTACTTCTACCACCACCGTTTTCATATTGCCTTTGCTATCTTTGTGGGTCACGATCTTGCTAATACTGGATTTGGTCTGTAGCTCACGCAAGGAGTACAGTACATTGCTTGCCCCGTCCAGATCCTCGATGATAAATAGCTTGTGCGGTAGTTTTAGATCCTGTGCATAGTAAAGTGCATTTTCCGATATGGCCGTACCGCTTACTTTGTCTTCTTCGGGGATCAGGTCAGTAACTCGTTCCTGTAAGTAAGTCTTTCCGGTTCCAGATGCGCCTAAACAGATCACATGCAAAGGCTGTTCTCTTAATCTCGTGGTGTACACATACCACAGGATTTGACGGTTTACTTTTTCTCCCACTACACCACTTTGCTCGATCAGCTGATCGGTCTTTTTCATCAGGTCTTTTCGTTTCAAAAAGCTGATAGCTTGACGCTCTCTTTCTGCTGTGAGTATTCGCTTTTCGGGTCTTTTAGGAGTTTGTGCCTTTACTTGTTCTTCTCGGTAGTTTTCAAGTTCTTGGGTTAATTCGGCTATGGCTAATTGCATTTCCCTGCTGCCTGTTTCTAACCGTTCCGCTACTTTTCTGACTAGTTTCTCACTTTGGTCATCATAGTACAGGTCCAGACTGTGCCGGATGCTGTGCAAAGGGCTTCTGCTATCGGTGCGCTCGATCTTTAGTGTTACTTTCAGCCTGTCCAGCGGGTACAGGCCAATGCCACCTAAGATGGATATTAAAAGGTTGTCTTTGCGCCAGGCAAGGTAATCGGGATTGGTGGTATCCAGTCTCCTGGTCACCGGATCAGGGCGGGGTTCGGCTTCTTTGCCCCCGATGGATCGGAACAAGCTCCGCTGTTTTTTTTCACTTGAAGCAAAAAGGATCTGACTTTCGGCTACCAGGTGTTCGAGGATCTCCGGTTCATGGCTAATGATCAGACTGTTAATGTCTTCTCCTTCCGGTGCGTTTACCATGCTAATCGTTACTTCTGGTAATTGCTTGTGAAGTACTGCTGCATATTTAGTGGTGGCCTTCCTGCCCGCTTCATCTCCATTTAAAAACAAGATAACCTCTTTAAGCTGCTGTAGTTGGTTTATGGCCTCCGTGTGCTCACTGGTTAGTCCATTGGTTCCATAAAGTGCCAGACTGGTAAAAGAGGTGTAAAGCTGCAAGGTCGCACTGTCGATGATGGATTCAGTCAGGATCAGGGTTTCGGTATTGGCTGCCGGATAGTTCGGATAAAGTCCCTTTCGATTGATGGTATAAAAATGTCTGCTTTCCTTGCCTTTGCTGGTGATGCTCCTGCCGTAAAGACTTACGATCTTTCCCCGCCTGTCTTTCAATGGGAACACCATACAGTTTTTCAAATGCTTGTAATGATGGCCACTGCCGGCAGGGTTATAGCCTGCTTCCAGTTTGGCAGAGTAGATATTGCGGCTCTCGGCATAAGCCCTGGCCGTGCTGCTACTGTAAAGACTTTGTTTCAGCTTGGGGAAGATCTCACTTAGATTCTCCTTTTGGATTATGGGCTTTCTTGCTTGGGTGGGGGTAATTCCGGTGATCAGGCTTTCGGCTTTTTTGATCGCTTCATGTTTGGTGCACTTCTCATGATGCATGATAAAGTCTATCTGATCTATCGCTTTGCCCGTTTGCGCACAGTTTCCGGAGAAGCAATGAACCGTGTTCGTCTCCGGATAAACCTGCATGCTCGGATTCTTGTCATCATGAAAAGGACACAGGCAATGCCTGTTCTTATTTACTTTGATGCCGTAGTGGTCTAATACCTGACTGATCGTAAGCTGCTGTTTGATTTCTGCAATGGTCATTTGGACAGCTTTTTAAGGGTTTGTTTTACTTCCTGCAGGGCAGCTTTGTAATCCTGTTCGGGTTCGGACACTTGTACTGGCTCGATGATTAACAGCCTGTCCCTTGTCGTGATCTGTACACGCTCTCCGATATTAAAGCCTAATTGCTCCATCCATACGCCTATCAAGCGTAGCTCTGGAACTTGCTTGTTGTCCCTGTGGTAACTGTGGATTTTTAAACTCCTGCTGTCCTGTTTTGCCATCTGATATTTTTTGAAAAAAGTTTATCTGCGCATATCTGCAACAAACATACACTTTAATCTATTTCAAGACAACTACTTTATGATTTGATTACACACTAAAATCAAAGTATCTTTGAAAAATCAGCTATTAATAGCTTTCTTCATTGATTATAGTGTATGAGTACGTTTAGCAAAAGGGTGAAAGAGCAAAGAGAGGAACTAGGTTTATCGCAAACCAAGCTGGCCGAAGAAGTAGGCGTTCATCATTCTATTATCGGCCGCTACGAACGAGATGAAGCAAAACCAACGATTGACGTGGTGTCTCGTATGGCTATCGTTTTAAAAACGACTGTGGGTTATTTGCTCGGAGAAAGTGAACAAGCTGACCTTTTCAAAGACCCTGAGATGTTGAAAAGATTCAAGGACATTCTATCATTCCCCAAACAAAAACAAGAACATATCCTTTTTGCACTCGACTCCATGATCAAGGCTACCAAACTGGAGAGCCTATAAATGAAAAAAGCCCTGCATCTCTGCAAGGCTTTCTAAGTCATAATGTTCTATACAACTCTGGATGCTTACTTTTCCAGTAACGATGAAACTCCAGTGCATTTTCCTTGTACTTATCTTTGGAAAAAAAATCATCTAATAAATCCAAACTATCATAGATAGCACTTGAAATATGGTTTAATTGTTTTCTGTAACATTCTCCAATGTCTTTCTCTTTCCGAAAGAATTCTGATTTAGGTGTGTCAGAACCTCCTTGCTTTAAAAATCCCAGTAAATTGAAAAAGTTGATTTCATTTTCTTGGTCAGATAGAGAGTAAACCGAAGGGTAAAATTCACGATGATATTTTTCCATCTTGATTACATAGTTTTCGGATACGTATTCCATCAAATAAGATTCGTCACTTATGATTTCACGCTTTATTTCAAAACCAAATTTGGATATGAGTGTACCAAAAGAATCGCCAGTATATTTTTTAATAATCTCGTTCATCTCACAACAAAATTATTGTTTAATCAACCTAGTAAAGTCCTTGTTCCAAGAATACCCGTGTCTTTGTAAATATCTAATCTCTTGAGCAAGAACAGAACTTGGGTCAAGTTTTGCTGGATTGTATTTTCCAGAAAATATTACGTCATCCCCTCGCTTAACAACACCTTGTAAAAACTTGACATTTTTTCGCATTGTCCAAGCATCATCTGTAACATTCAAGAAGTTTGCACCAATTTTCTTTGCAAATTCTCGATAGGTAGCTCTTGGCCCAATTACACTCACCCCCCTAGCGGCGATACTAGCACCTCTGGCCGCCCTAATTGTACTCACAACTCCTCTGGCCACCAATCCGCCTGCCATTGATGTGCCAACCGTCAAACCAATGTCCCAGATTACTCTGCCTGCCGCAGCCATTCCCTCCCTTACCGCAGTGGTAATTGGGTTACCGGTTACCGTTGCACTGCCTGCATATCCTGTACCTAAATAGCTGCCATAAGCAAAGTGATAACCATATTCATTCCCTGAATTAGGAACCACCCAACCAGCAGTATTATCGCAACAATTCCATGCAAACGATTGTGGTCCTACAACCGGATCTCCGCTCCAAAAATTATAACCATGTGCTTTTGCCTGTAGTCCCGAGCTTAACCCGCCAAGTACTCCTCCAGTGACCCCGCCAATTAGGGCTCCTCTAAATCCTGCTCCTAAAGATTCACCAAAATTGCCACCACCCAGAGCCGTCATTCCCGTTCCACTAATAAATCCGCCTGTGACACCTGCCGATGCTCCGGCAGCAACTCCACGCCAAGCACCTCCTAAAAAGCTCCCCCCATGAATGGACAAAGTAAGGCCACCACTTACAAAACCGGATGATGCGCCTCCTGCTGCTATGGCTCCAAATCCTGTTGAAACTCCTATACTTGCCCCAAATACCGATCTTCTAATCCTTCGTAGCTGTCCAAGCTCTCTGCACAACGGACTAGTGCGTACTTCACATAGCGCAGCAACTGCACCACTTCCGCAGGGTTAGTATCTACACTCAGGTATTCGTTTAAGTGCGTCAGGTCGTAATTTTGTGACATAAAAAAATATTGTTGCTAATTTTTCCATCACAATATTGCAAATTAGTTTCTAAATAGTAAACTTAATTATTTACATATCTTCCATTATTTGATAAAAGTGTCCCTAATTTCTACTTTTGACGTATGGCTTTAGCAGATAACATTAAATCCATTCGAGAGGAAAAGGGTTTGCTTCAAAAGGATGTGGCCGAGCATATTGGTGTAAATAAATCCACTTATAGCAAGATTGAAAAAGGCACTCGTGAACTTACTGTCAAAGAGCTTCAAAAGGTAGCTGAACTCTTTAACCTATCTATTGATCAGATTGTCAGGTTTGAAGGGAGTATTCCTAAAGAGATCACGATTGAGGATAAATCTTTTATGGAGCAAATGCGTTTGATCCAACAATTAGATGACGAGGATAAACAAACCATCTTCAAAATGATCGACAAAATGTTGACCAATAAAAAATTCAAAGATTTCTTCCAACAAAACATTGCTGCTTCATGATAACTTCTGTAAATACTTTAACGTATCGTATCCTACTAAATGAAGAACCCGAAGGAGGGTTTACCGTCTCCGTTCCTGCGCTTCCCGGATGCATTACGTTTGGTGAAAATCTAAACCACGCTTTAGAGATGGCTAAAGAAGCCATTGAAGGGTATGTGGAGCTATTGAAGGAGCAGGGAGAGCCTGTACCGGATGATAGTAAAACGCTAGAGTACTCGCTAACACTGGCTTCTTAGTATGGGCAACATTCCTTCGGTTAATCCCAAAGAGCTTTGCAAAATTCTGGAAAAACGTGGCTTTGAACTCAAACGGATCAATGGTAGCCATCACTACTACCAACACCCAACTCTAGGAAAGATAACTGTAGTGCCTATGCACAAAAAAGACCTGCCCAAAGGAACACTTTTTGCTATCCTTAAGCAGGCCGGTATTGATAAAAATGAGTTGTGAAGAAGCCCTGACCTCTCAGAGGCTCTTAACTATTTCTCTCCTTTTTTCTTCTTAGGCGGTTCTCCAAATGTAATCGGTAGCATCATCGGAGCAACTAATCTCTTCCCTCGTTGTGTCGCTGGAGAGAACCTCGTTTGCTCAATAATTTCCAGGGCTTTCGCATTTAACCGTTCATTATCACTCTTGACAACTTTCGCACATTGAGCATTACCTAGTGTATCTACAACAAAACGGACAAAGACTTTGCCTTGATCATTCATTCCTGCCGTTTGTTCCACGAGCCTTTGATAAAAAATTTTAAAATCTCTGTAGGGTGTAGGAGGTGATTCATAAATAACGAGCCCGACCATGTTAGATGATAAACTATCATATTTACGCCATAACAAGATGCAATTATCAAAAGCCTGGCTAACCGCTTGTACTGAAAAAAGAGAAAGAGCCAA
Organism: Ekhidna sp.; assembly: GCA_014323825.1. Lineage (GTDB taxonomy): Bacteria > Bacteroidota > Bacteroidia > Cytophagales > Cyclobacteriaceae > Ekhidna. The sequence continues at coordinate 59,637 of JACONI010000111.1, forward strand.
TATATAAATTAATTTCATCTGATTAGTACCGACGAGGTATCCGGTAAATAAAGCTTTTTGGATACTTAGGATAACCTATCAGCATACCATTTAAACTATCCGTATAAGCACTAACTCCCCCAAACGGAAAATTATGACCTGGAAAAAATCCTTGATTCTTAAATGCGTGAACATAGCCATGAACTTCTTCTAGATAATAATCAAATCCAAGCCCTTGAAAATCGGCAGGAAGTTCTGCTAGCCCTCTCCCTGATAAAATATTTGCAGAATGATAACTTTCTTTAAAGTACGTTGCCTTTAAGGTTGCGTAATTTTCAAAAGCCAAATTACCGTATCTTATTTCTCCTGTTTTAGGATTTGTAACTCCCCAGTAATCTTTAGCTTGATAATTTTTTGAAGTAACATTTGGATCATAAGTCCCCTCAAACCCAAAATAATCTAATGCTCCCTGATAATCACCACGTCCTACAAACCCAGCTAATACCCTACTATTACTTCTAAATTCTTGTCCTCTCACAGCATTTCTTAGTTGTGGTGAAGTAGCTGTAGCAAAGACCCCGCCAAATGCACCACCAAACAGTGCACCTCGTCCAATATCTCCGCCATTTAAAGCCGAGCCTAAAAATCCTGTCATAGCCCCCGTCCCTATTCCAACTCCCACTTGCCCCGCAAAACTTTCAACACTCCCTCCAACTGTTCCTAAACTTGCTCCCGCAGCTCCGGTAACTGCTCCACGCCATGCACCTCCTAAAAAGCTCCCCCCATGAATGGACGAAGTAAGGCCACCACTTACAAAACCGGATGATGCGCCTCCTGCTGCTATGGCTCCAAATCCTGTTGAAACTCCTATACTTGCCGTAAATGACGATCCTGATGCCCAGGCTGTAGCTCCTACTCCTGTAGTTCCTGCCGCCGCTCCTATCAAAGCCCCTCTCCAAAATCCACCTAAAAATGTTCCGCCACTATTTGCTGATTGTATTCCGCTAGTAGTTCCTCCAATCGCAGCACCAATAATAATCGGTACAAACCACGCCAGTTCCCCATTCGGATCAATTGTCAGGTGTGGAACATTTCCCATCCCTACATAAGGACTGCTAAACTGCCCGACAGGATCTACCGCAAAAAACCGCCCCAGAGCAGGATCATAAGATCGGGATAAAAAGTCATAATACCCCGTCAGGCTGTCGTAAGAGGCGTAAGAAGACTGATACAACACTCCCGGGTCAGTATAGTTTGGTGCCCGCCAGCTATTGGACGTTTTCAGACCGAAGGGGTAATAATCGTTGATTTGCGTCACCCGAAAAGCTGCATCTCCGGACGTGTGGGTGATCTTCAAGTCATCAAAGTAAACATCTTGGTTGCGGTTCGACTCATTGACCAAATAAACGAACAGATAGCCGTCCTGATCAAAGGTAAGCGGTCCCGTAGCATACCGGTCATACTGCCCTTTGGAGGTGCTCACCACAGCCAGAAAACCGGAATTACTCCGCTGATACACATAGTCTGCGTCAAAGAAAATATATTGCAAATACGCTCGGGGCCGTCCGCCTGTAGGGCCGCTGAAGAGGCCGCCGGCTGCGGGGCTGGACAGCACACGGGACAAACTACCGGAGGCGGACTCGGCTCCGGTACCTGCACCGGACGCTCCAAAACCTCCCAAAACGGCACTTACAAGGGAAGGAATAATACTGTTATCCCATCCCCCCGCACTGTATTTTGCCCAAAATTCCATCTCCACTTTATCACCTCGCTTAATATTTAAAACCTTTGCAGGGCCCAGCGGACGGGAAAACCCATTCAGTGCCACACTTTTACTGCCCAACGGCGTATGATTGCTCGCCGAAGAGCGAACATTGGAAGGGAAGGCAAATTCACTTGATTCTTGGGCAGAACGGGCATCTTCCATCGTTGCCAGGTAAACATTCTGCTCAGGCAGCCGGCCAAAAGCCAGCCGGTTGTTGGCCTGATGATCGGTAATATAGTACTCGTAATAGTAGCTGCCGTTCTGTGCGTAAACCCGCCCTTCATCCGTAGAGAGTTGACAGAGCTCATCATTCAGAAACTCGGAAGGTCCCAGATAGTCTACTTTGGCAATGACGTGATTTTCCTTATCCTTGATCGTTTTAGACAGTCTATTCCCCACCGCATCATAAGTGTAGTCAATGACCATCACCACATTGCCGGAGCCCCGCTCAAAAGTGATTTTATCAACCAACTGTAGGTGATTATAAGAGAGGTAAAGCTCTTTATGTGCATCTGCGGTCATATTTCCAGTGAGCGCATCGTAGCTAAACTCCCCGTGGTAATCTGTTGCCATGCCCCGGTTAAGGTTGTCAAATCCGGCAGCAGTACCGCCATCCGTTACCTTGCGCAATTGGTTACTCCCGTTCGGATAGTCATAATCCAGCTTATCAATAACAATGTTATCGGACTTTCTCGTCAGCAGATCAAGGTTACCATTGTCATCGTAGGAAGCCGTCATGTTGAAATGGTCTCTGTCCATAAGGTAAGCCGAACCCGCTGCCTCCGCATATTTCGTGCCTTTCAGCCGGCCCCGTCCATCGTAGTTGAATCCCACGCCGTATTTTGTGGTGCCGTTGGGGCCGCTTCCGGGATTCACCGCCGGCGTAACGCCCGTAGCGTTCCATGTCATCGCGTTCAGCAGGCCGTTGTATCGGTTGGTTTTGTCCGTCCCCGAAATGGGAGATCGACCCTCATAGTAGTAGTCCATTCCAAAGAGATCACCATCCGAGGAAAGGTCATCAGGGTCGTTGATGGATTTTATATGCCCCTGAAGCGTGTATCGGTAGTCCACGGATTGGAGAAAACTGTGGCCGCCGTCGGTGGAGTGGAGGCGCTTCTCTACCAACTCCCCTACGGCGTTGTATGTGTACGCTGCCAGCAATACTTCGCCGCTTCCGCCTGTATTTTGAAATACTCTTCGCAACCGGCCCCTGTGATCATATTCGTAACGCTTATCATAGGTAACTGAGGTCCCGGATGAATAGTGGTATTCATGGTGGCTTTTCAGCACGCTGCCCTCCCAGTCATACGCATAGGTGATCACATCCTGCGGCCTTGTATAATATGTCAGGTGGTTTTTTGAGATCAACTGTAGTTGACGATATTTATCGTCATAATAAATTACGGTATTTAAAAACCGGTCACTCCCAAGGACCCTGACTTTACTGCCTGTAGGCATATCCAAGGGTGCGGTGAGGGGATTACCCGTGTAGCCGGGGACACTCTGAAAATGGTATTCGGACTCCCGATTTTCCGTATCCCAGCTAGGATCATTTAAAAATTGATAATTATCATAATAGTTTACCGTAAGCAAAGCGCTGTTTGCCAGGCTGTAATCACTTGAGAACCTCGGAAAAGCATTGTCCTCGGTATAAACTCCCGAGTTGGAAGGGAGCGATTCATACCGGATACCTCCGCCCATTTTCGCCATCACACGTGCACGGGAATCGTTGGTCTTGACCTGACCTGACACCACCTGCCTGTTGAGGGCATCGTATTTGTAAAAAGTCCAGGAATTTCTCCCCTCCCATTTTTGACCCTCGTATCTGGTCATCACCAAGCGGTCCCACTGATCATACACATTATAGTGTCTGGGGCCGCCGGGAGCTTGTTGCTCTACCAAACGGCCTCGTTCGTCATAAACATATTGGAACATCAACGCTCTCGCCTGTGAAGCGGTGAAAACATTGGGAAAGGTATGATCTAAACCGGCGGTGAGCGAAGGAGGAACAACGAACACCACACGTCCGTAATCATCGTACACGCTGTAGGAACCGTACCACTTGCTGTCGGTCGGGTCAAAGATTTGGGTGGTAATGGTCAGCCCGCGCAGGTCTTTAACCGTTCTCATCTTTAAGCCCTCCGGATCAGTCGTCTCTACCACGGAAAGAGACCTCGCACCGTAAACTCCACTATTTTGCGGAAGTCCGTTCACCATTCGCCATTTAAATACTTTGAAGTCAGTGCCCGGATTGTGTACCTTGTACGCATAACGTGTTTTCCTGGCCGTGGCATGGCTGTTCGTGTGCCAGGCTTCACCCGGAGCGATGACAGACTTTACACGCCCGCGAGGGTCATACTCCATATAGGAATAGGGTTTGGGGTCTGTAGCTATGGTGGAGGAGGTCGGGGAGGTGTAAAAACTGACGGAACGGTTGTAGGCATTCGAAGCATACGCTCCGCCGGAGCCGGCAGCTTGGGGATAGGGCATGTACGACCTGTCCGGCCTCGCACTAACAGCATTATAATAACCCGGCTGAACGAGGTCTTCATATTGGGGACCAGCGGCCACGGCCACACTCATCGTCTCTCTACCCATGCCGTCAGAATAGGCGTAAGATACCGACTTTTGGGTGGTCGTACTCATCAAGGTAAGGGTCTTCTCATCGGAGACAGGAACTTTGGGCTCCTCTACCCTTACATAGTTTTGATCTTGGGAGGGCGGAGGGCTGGTGGGGATAGGCGTAATGAACTTGTCCCCTCCGGTGCTGCTGAGCACAATGCTGCCGGAGGAGGGGGCCTTGATCGTAACACTCTCTGTGAAGTAATAGCTCGCAGAGATGGTCTGTGCAGTCTCTATCTTTTCCGTTTGAACATATTTTGTCTTTTGAGCAAAAAGCAAATGAAAACCAATGAAAAACAGGAGCTTTACAACAGAAGATATGATCTTGCTCAAAATGGAGATCCTGTTCATAAGGGTTGGTTTATCTTTTATTCGGATAAAGTTATCAATAATCTCCTAAATAAGTAAAAATTACTTCTCTTTCAAAAGAAGTTGATGGATTAGCTTATTTTTTATTAAGTTCATCTGCCAAAGCCCTCAACTCATACATCTCCTCTTACAAAGAGATGCAATATTTAAAAACATGTAAAGACAGGTGAGGATGAAGGAAAAAAATGTATGGATGCGTCTTTTTCGCCTAGATCATGAATAGAAGTTTTACACTTAGTCTTTAATTTTTACAGCAGAAAATCTTTTTCGATGTGTAAGTATTGCTGAACGTTCCCTTCCTTAATCAAATGCTGTGGCTCACCCATCAACATTTCTTCTCCAAAGTCCATGCACCAAAACCGGTCACAATATTTTCCGGCAAGCCCAACTTCATGTGTTGAGATGAGCACACACTTCCCCTGATTGGATATTTTTTTTAAAAGTTCAAGCACGTCGATTTTGTTCTTCAGGTCTAAGTGGGAGGTTGGCTCATCTAAAATGATTACATCCGTATCCTGTGCCAACGCACGGGCTATCATCGCTTTTTGTAATTGACCGTCGCTTAATTCGAATAACTTTTTATTTGCAATGTAATTGATTTCCATCAGTGAAAGTGCTTTTTCAATTTTTTTTTTGTCATCCTCTTTTAAGTAACCCAGCCATCCTGTGTACGGATGTCTGCCAAGAGCTAAAAGTTCAACTACCGATAAGTTCAGGGTGTCCGGCTTTCCGGTCAGGACAATACTGACCAATTTTGCTAATTCTTTGGGTTTTTCCATAAACGTTCCATTGTAGTGTATTTCCCCCGAGAGTTTGGTTTGGAGTCCGGCCAGCGTCCTGATCAATGTGGATTTCCCCACTCCATTCTGACCAATTAACCCTACCAATTCACCTGCCTTCAATTCCAGCGATAACGCTTTGGCAAGAACTTTCTCCCCGTATCCGATCGATAGATTTTCCGTGGACACTAGCACCATTAGCATTGATAGTTTACATTGGATTTTCTCAAAATAAGCCAGATCACAAATGGTGCTCCAAAGAGCGAGGTGATTGCGTTGATAGGAAGGACAGATTCTGATCCGGGTAACTGTGCAATTATATCAAAAACTAACAGCAGTATGGCTCCCAGTAAAATGACTATTGGCGTTAATAACAGGTGGTTCGAGGTATTAAACAGCATCCTTCCAATGTGTGGAATGGCTAACCCAATAAAGGCGATTGGGCCGCAGAATGCAGTGACGGTACCCGCCAACAAACTTGTGTTGATGATGATCAGGGTTCTTGCTCTTCGGAGATTCAGTCCTGAAGACTCTGCGTAATCTTCGCCCAGAAGCATTAGATTCAGTGGTTTGGAAAGTAAAAATGCTCCAATAAGAGCAAGGATTAAGAGCGGGATCATAACATATAATTCCGACCAGGATAAACTCCCTAAATTTCCAAATGACCAAATGACGTATGCCTGAATATTCTCTGCCTTGCTAAAATATTGCATGATGCTCACAATAGCACTGGCAGCAGAACCAAACATAAGTCCGATGATAAGCAGTGAAACACTTGATCTTACTCTAAAAGATGCTGCCAGTACAATTCCCAGCACCACGAAAGATCCAAGAGCTGAGGAAAAGACGAACAACCAGCTTCTTCCCGTCCCCGACAGCTCGATAAAGCCTCCTAACCAAATGCCCAGAAATATGACCAGTGCGACTCCTAATCCGGCTCCGGAGCTTATTCCAAGAATAAAAGGTCCGGCGAGAGGATTTCTAAAGAGGGTTTGCATTTGCAATCCACTTACTGCAAGCGCACTTCCGGCCAGCATCGCGGTTAGTGCCTTCGGAATTCGAAAATTGAAAATAATTTTTTTCCAAATCTCATTTTCCGAACTCCCCAAAAGCAATGAGGAAACTTCCCCCACAGGTATTTGAACAGAACCTAAGGTGAGGCTCAGAAAAAAGGTAAAAACCAGTATGAATAACAGAAGCAGAAATACGCCTTTCCATTTTTTAGGGTCTGACTCAATCCGAGTTTCTATCATGGTAGTCTTTGGAAGTATACAGTCTCATAGTTTGGAAGTAACTCGGGATGAAGAACCTTAATAAGGTCTGAAAGAACTACATCCGGTCGTGAGTAAGCAGACTCAAAGAAGTCTACTCCGCCATTGGGCCCGATTTTCTTATTGTAGCTAAAAACCTTACGATTTTTAAAAGGACTAAAATGTGCATATCGATCCTCTTGCCCTTTTAATTCCTCCAGAGTCTGAAATGTACCAACACCGATCCAATAGTCAGCATCATTGGCTTTTTCATAAACAGCCTCGAAACCGAGTTCCATCCAGCCGGTGGCCTCTGAGTTTTCCCATAAATAATTACCACCTGCATCTTTAAAAAACAGTGCAGCCCAGTTTTTACCTCCGGGTAAAAACCATGTATCTCCATAGGTAGTGCCGCTTAGGACGGAAGGTCTTGCTTCAATATTTTGAGTAATTTCCACAAGCGATTGATAATTTCTCTCAATTTCGCTGAAGATGGAGTCTGCCTGCTTTTCCTTTCCGAGAAGTACTCCAAAGAACTTGATGTATTCGGCTCTTCCAAGCGGAGTTTGTTCAAGGTAGTCAGAGTTATAGATTACGGGTATTCCAAGTTTTTTAACTTTGTCCAGGCTATTGGAGTCCCCGCCTGCATCGAAACCTATCACTGCATCAGGTTTCAGTCTTATCAACAATTCTATGTTTAAACTTTGGCTATTTCCCAGATCTTTAATATATCCACTTTCAACTCTGCTGATGAAGTTAGGAGAAGAAATGAAGTTAGCATTAGGAAATCCAACTACTACCTCTTCTGCTTCAAGCATCTCAAAGTAAGGCAGATGTGAGGTAGAGGTACAGATTATTCGCTTCAAAGGTCGATCAAATGTAAACGCTCTTGTGACAGTAGCTTTAGGCCAGGGCTCAGTGTTGATTAATTTAATGCCTTTTCCATTTGATTCAATTTGAAAGGTAGAAGCATACGCTAGTCTGTCATCTGAAAAGGACGATTCCTGACTTTTTGGCTGGCATCCTATAAATACGATCAGTACAAATAAAATAATTTTCATGGTGAGCAAAAATAAATGACTATATTTGTATTGCATTTTGGTTTTTTAATACCGTTACACGGGTTGAAAATTAAAAGGGAATTCTGTGAAAATCAGAAACTGTCCCCGCAACTGTAAGTCTTGAAAAAGTTTTGATCCGCAATTCCACTGTAGTATATGCTATGGGAAGGATGTCAAAGTAAGACAAGTCAGGAGACCTGCCAACTGCGTTTATGTATTCTCCTCGGAGGAAGGATAAATACAGTGTTTCTCGGAATTGATTAGTAATCATGAGATTAATTATTTTGGTCGCTGTTTGGGCAGTGCTAAAGGGTACGTTATTTGGTCAAACGGACACGTTATCCGTCCATTACTTAGAAGAAGTGGTAGTGGAAGATAAAATGTATCAGGCCATTACCGGGCTGGACGAAGTTTCCATAGACCCTGCCATTCTCTCAAATGCAGAGGGGTCTACATTTGCGGAACTTGCCAGACGAAATGGGTTTCAGGAGTTTCGTGCGTATGGAACAAGCGGACTTACCCTCCCTTCGCTTCGAGGGACCGGTAGTTCGCATACGGCACTGCTTTGGAATGGTATTAATCTACAAAGCCCTTTGAATGGATCGGCAGACTTGTCCCTGCTGACCATTAATAGTACGGATCAGATCAACATTGTAAAGGGAGGAGGTACTGTACAGTTTGGTAGTGGCGCAATAGGAGGAGCCATACAAGTGACGGATGTTTCGGATTACGAAAAAGGCCTCTCAATACTTACCTCTCAAGAAGTAGGAAGTTTTGGAAATTACTATACTAAATATGGTCTGCAATTCAGCAACGAGAGATGGGCACTAGAGAGTGCCTACTTTCAGCGTTCACTGGATAATGATTACACCTATCATAATCTTCATACTTTTCAGCAAGAAAAAGAAGTCAGAGAAAATTCTGCTTTAGCGCAGAGTGGGATTACCGGACAGCTGGAGTATCGTTTAAATGAAGCAAATGTTGCAGGTATCAGGGTATGGATTCAATCAAATGATTATGAAATTCCATCTCCCGTATTCTCTACGGCAGTTATTTCCACCCAACTTGATGAAACCAACAGATACATGGCCTACTGGACATTAGGAAAGCCTGATCATTCAGTTTCATTTAAGACAGCCTATCTGACGCATCTGACTGACTATGAAAATGAAACGACCAGCCGGGCCTCTTCGAGTGAGTTCATTTCATGGGTTAATAAACTTGAGTACGAAAGCTACTCCAAAGAAAATATACATCTGATCTTCGGCACAAACCATCGTTACGATGAGACCAATTCTAATACTCATGCCGGCTCACCTATCAGAAATACGTACTCTGCTTATGGTTCTTACTTCATCGCTGTCTCAAAATTTAATCTGAACTTAGGGGCAAGGCAGGAAGTATACGATGATGTTTTGTCTCCATTTTTGCCTACAATAGGAATAAGCTATGGTGTGCTTCCTCACATTAAAATAAAAGGGAGTGCTTCAAGAAATTACCGGGTTCCTACATTCAATGATCTTTACTGGAGCGGTGCAGGAGGGGAGGGCAACCCTGACTTAACAGCAGAGTCCTCCTACAATGCCGAGTTTGGAATTATATATGATAAGCCCTCCAAAGTCAAGTTTAGAGCAACGGTGTACAGGTACGATGTGGATGACTGGATTCAATGGAGACCGAATGAGTCATCAAGCTGGACACCTGACAATATTAAAAACGTAGTTTCAAAAGGGCTTGACTCACGACTGGAACTAACCATCCACCAATCATCCAACCTGACCCTGCGATCTCAACTATCCCATTTATGGTCTGTTGTGACAAATAAGGAAGTCCGTGAGCTTGGCAATCAAAAGGAAATCGGAAAGCAATTGACATACACTCCGAAACACTCCGGGGCGGCAGTTCTGCTAATTGACTCCGAGCTGGCTAATGCAGTGGTCACCTGGAACCATGTAGGAGAGCAGTTTACAGAAGGAGAAAACTTTAAAGTGAGAGCACTGTCCCCATATTCTGTACTGAACATCTCACTCAATAGGAATATTGATATAGTAAATCATGAAATCTCACTAAGATGTTCGATGAATAATCTCCTTGACAAACAATATGAAAACAGGCGGGGCTACCCGATGTATGGAAGAAATTTTTTAATTGGAATAACAGTAAAATTTAATAAACAATGATCAAAAACAGCTTTTTTTTACCCGTATTAATTGCAATAGGTGCATTTTTATTCTCATGTTCAAATGATGACGGATCCTCTCCACCACCTACCGGTGCCGAGGGCTTTTATATTGTAAATGAGGGAGGATTTGGCAAGGGAAATACCAGCGTTTCATTTTATGATCGCACAAATGCTAACGTATCAAATGATCTCTTTTTAACAGCTAATGGAGTAACGCTTGGAGATCAGGCTCAGTCCATTGCCGTACATGATGGGCAGGCATACATCGTTGTTCAAAACTCCTCAAAAATTGAGGTTGTCAAAACAGATGACTTTTCTTCAGTAGCGACCATTCGTGAGGGAGTGGAAAGTCCACGTTATTTTATTGGAGTATCGGACACAAAAGGATATGTATCTGACTGGGGGGCTGACGGCGTTAGCGGCTCTGTTCGGGTGATTGATCTTACCACCAATACAGTCTCAAATACGATACAAACAAAAAGTCAAGGGGCAAATAGAATGCTGCTTGTAGGGAATGAGGTGTTTCTAGCCAATAGCGGAGGATTTGGTAGAGACAATAAAATAACCGTCATTGACATCAATTCGGATAAAGTAGTTAGACAAATATCGGTAACTGACAATCCTGATGGGATCATTCAGGATACTGACGGCAATCTTTGGGTAGTTTGTAAAGGGCACACCGCTTTTGACCGTGCTACATTTGAGGTGATCGAAGAAGAGAGTACACCAGCCTCCATTATTAAAATGAATACTGCCGGGACCATTTCACTACGTCTGGACTATACGGAAGTGGGCTTTTCTTTTAGTGCCTCAAACATTAATATCAATGCGGCCGGAGATCGGATTTATTACCTCTATGGAGGCACTTCCGGTAAAATCTATTCCCTTTCTATTACGGATACTTCTTTGCCTTCATCACCTTTTACAAGTGATCTGTACTATGGATTATCAGTTGATCCGATAACGGATAATATTATTGGATGTGAGGCTCCTGATTTTAATTCCTCCGGAAATATTGATATCTATAATTCAGCGGGCGTGCTTCAAAGCACACACTCGGTAGGTATAGGTCCAAACGGGTGTACTTATTTATAAGTTGAAACTACCCGAATTAAAATAACAATGAACCAACTGTTTATTTAGTATATTGCCTTTAGTTTAATCAAGACACCCAATAATTAAAATAATGAAGGTTTGTTCCTTTCTTCCGGCAGTAACACAGATGATTTATGATATGGGTCTAGAGCGTGAACTCTACGGGGTCACGTTTGAATGCCCGGAAATGGCATTGAAAGAAAAGGAGCGGGTCGTCCGGTGTGTATTGGAAGGCACAAGCTATAGCAGCAAAGAAATTGACGAAATATTTTCCAGGTCGAAGGCAGACGGTGAAAGTCTGTACTATATTAATGAGGATGCCTTACAAGCAATTCAACCTGATCTGATCTTTACTCAGAATACGTGTGAAGTATGTCAGATTGATACCTCCTGTACCTCAGCAGCAGTTGCAAAGCTTGAAAAAGAGGTAGAACTCGTTGAGATTAGTCCTGACTCTTTTGAGGACGTGATAGGTGCGGCTAGACTCATTGCAGCTAAAATGGGCAGGTTAGACGCTTTTTATGATTACGAACAAAGACTTAGAAATCGCATCCGGAGCATCTCTAATATCATTACCACAAAAAATCTGACGCACAGAAAAGTATCCCTAATTGAATGGATTGATCCAATTTACAATTGTGGACATTGGATTCCGGACCAGATAAATTTAGCCGGAGGGGATGATGCATTATCAAATCCATGTGGAGACAGCTACAGAATAACCTGGGAGATTTTGAAAGATCATAACCCCGAAGTATTGGTACTGGCTCCTTGCGGATATCGCACGAAGCGTTCATTAATGGATATGCCTTATTTGACAGAAAAGAAGGAATGGGATGATTTAATGGCAGTAAAGAATAATGAAGTTTACATCATTGATTTTGAACTCTTTACACAGCCGAGTGCTTCAACATTGGTTGATGGTATTGAGCTATTGGCTTACGTGTTTCATCCCGAATATTTTAGCCTGCCTTCAAATTTGAAGGATTCGGTATTGAAGTTTGATACACAGCTCATTACCCTATAAATTGATTTACTACATCTCAGGAGGAGCCCGATCCGGCAAAAGCAGTTATGCGATGAAGCGCGCTAAATCATGTCGTAAGAACTGATTTATTTTGCCAAAGCAATTTTTATGATATCAGGTTTACCGGTAGAATTGAAATAATATGGGGAAGGTACTGATGAGCTGGAGTGGTGGAAAAGACTGTACGCTGGCGCTTCATCATTTCATTAAAAACTCAGGTAAGAGGCCGGACGGGGCACTGACAGTTTATAATACGAAGTTTAATCGGGTAACCATGCATGGCGTACCCATTGACCTGATCAAGGCACAGTCAGAGGCACTTGAGATGCCTTTGTTTACACTGGGGCTGCCGGAAGATGTGACAGATAAACTTTACGAGGAGTTGCTGCTCAATAAGTTTGAAGAACTCAGGCGTAAAGGATTTGATGAGGTAGTCTTTGGTGACATCTTTTTAGAAGATTTGAGAGCTTATAGGATCAGGCAGCTTGAAAAAGTCGGGCTAAAGTATCAATTCCCGATTTGGAAGAGAGCTACTTCGGCATTGATCGGGGAATTTGTCTCTCTTGGGTTTAAAACAATGATTGTGAGCATCAACGGGACGGTTCTTCCAAAGGATTTTGCAGGGATGATCATCAATGATTCCTTTATTAAAGCATTACCCGGGAAAGTAGATCCGTGTGGAGAGAATGGGGAATTTCATACATTCGTTTATGACGGTCCCATTTTCAAGAATGAAATTTCTTTTAAGAAAGGAAAGACAATCGAAAGAAAATATGTCTCACCGGTTGACGGAAATGCGGTTAGTTATTGGTTTACGGATTTGATCAGGAAATGAAATGACCATACAATATCCGAGATCGGATTTATCATCTCCGATTGAAAAATATCCGTCATTATTATTAAATGATTCATTTTTACCGCTCAATAACACTTCAAGTCCAAAAGGTTTCCGGGGACTTTCCTCTTTACGGACAATCTCATCAAAAAAAACAGACAACCCCTTGACAATTAAATCTTTTTATACTTACTTTGTATTTTAATAAAAAGGTGTTTAACCTTGCAACTGAAATTATTTTTTTTAATTAACATTTTTATATTATGAGTTTATTGAAGTTATTTATCAAACAAGTTACTGACAAATTTATGCCCCCCCCCCTATAGTTAAACTTATTCCAAAAATTGTTCTATTTATCATCACGGGGTTGGTGCTGTCCGCCTGTGGGGACGATGACAGCGGGAAAAAAAATACCCCGCCAACCATCAACGATCTGACTTTTTCTATCGCCGAAGATGTACCGATAGGAACGGTAGTGGAAAGCGTAGAGGTTACCGATGAGGAGCAGGATGCATTGAGTTTTGTCATTACCGAGGGTAATACGGACGAGGCGTTTGCCATAAATGCCGAGTTAAGACAACTGGTCACGGCTAAAAAGCTCGACTTTGAAACCGCTCCGAATTATACACTCACCATAACCGTCTCCGATGGGGAACTCTCGGCTACGGCTGACATTACCATCAATGTTACTGATGTAAATGAAGCGCCGACTATTGCCGAGCAGACCTTTTCCGTACCCGAAGATGCGACGAACGGCACAACAGTAGGAACCGTGCAGGCGACAGACCCGGAGGAGGACGACCTCACCTTTACCATCGCTTCGGGAAATACAGGTAATGCTTTCGCTATAAATGCATCTTCGGGTGCCATTACTACAGCAGGAACACTCGACTTTGAGACCGCTCCGACTTATACCCTTAAAGTAAGCGT
>JACONI010000112.1:0-13219 GCA_014323825.1 Ekhidna sp.
CTTTCTTACCCCGCCAAGTGCCGGAAATACTGAGTACGCCATAATTACTCTTACAAGCACTACGGATCCCGCACAGAAGATAAATTTTGTCATAATTCTGCCGCCGCCAAGCTAGGGATAAAAAGGCGCGCAGAGAAGTAGAAGAGAAACCTCGAAGGTTTAACCAACGAAATGACAGCACCACAAAAACCTCCAAGGTTTTCAAAACCTTGGAGGTTTAAATGACCACGATAGCAAAGCGTAAAAGCCCTCTTCGCTTTGGCGAATCATTCACTTTTGGAAAGTTTCAATGGTAACCCGAAGCAATGCATTTTTTGACTTTGCCGGAGCATGACCATCTTTTAGTTGCTGCTTTTCCTCATCGCTTTCACCACTCCACGTTTTGAATAAAAAGAATGACCACTGCGTGGTGTTACAAAAGATTGTTCGGCAATAATACCTTAAATATAAATATAGCAGGATAGATGAAGCTGACGAAAAGGCTAATGGCTGTCTGATGGTCTTACAAAAAAATCTTTAATATAAGTCGTGTTGGTACCTCCTGTAGCATGTATCTCAAACTGTTCTAACGCCGTAACGGTGCCATCATCTTTCTTTATTTCTACTTTAAATATATCCTCTGCGGTAACACTCGTTTGATATTGCCCCTCTTCATCAAGAATTGAAAAATAATAGAGGTCAGTATATGCCAGTGGTCTAAAAAAAATGCGTGCATTGGTTATCGGGGCTCCGGTAGTACCTTCTATCACACGCCCTTTGATTTTGACAGTATGTATTTCCCAAAAGAAGAAAATGTCATAATCTCCAATCGTGTTCAACCTGTTAGATGTAAAATATCCTGAAACTAAATCAGAATTGAGTTTAAAGTGAAGTTCATCATCAGGAGAATTTATAGGAAATCCCAAATTTTCGGGCGCAGACCATGTCAGCGTCTCCGGATCTAACCCGGAAATAAAAATATCATATCCCCCCATCGTCTCATGACCATCGGAAGCAAAATAAAGTTTTGCCTCATCGGGACTTAGATAGGGACTATCCTCATTGTATTCACTATTAATGTTTGATGCAAAGGGTGCCGGCTTACTCCAATTACCTGTGTCAGGCGCTTTAAAAGATTGGAAAAGATCAAGGTTCTTGTCCTTTTTGCTCCCAACATTTTTTGCAAAAATGATTCTGTCCTCATGTTCATTGATGAAGAAGTGAGAACTAAGGTGAGTTGACGAAATTTTACTATCGAATTCCACAGGAACAGACCAGTCATTTTTACTACCGGTCGGCTCACTGAAAAACAGGTCTCCTCCCTTATCTGCTTTAAATTGAAAGAGTCTGCCATCCTTGTCCACTACCTCAATATTAGAATTATCCCTGGTAAAAGTGCCTATATTTCCGACGATCACAGGCGGAGACCATTTTCTGCTTCCTTCATGAATAGTATGATAAACATCAAATTTATTCGGGGACAGCACATCTCTGTTAGATAAGAAAAGAAGTTCTTCTTTATCAGTAAAAAATACAGGGCTAAGTTCAGCATAAACTGAATTGATTCCGGTTTCTAAAAGATGAATCTCATAATATTCAGGATCATCCATAAATGCCTTTGCCCGCTTGGACCAGTCTATCCACCGCCTGGCTTCTTCAATGATAATTTCACTTTTTCCAGTAGAAGACCTGAGAAAAACCTGTAAAGACTGGATGGCTTCTTCAAACTGATACCCCTTAAACTGTACCCTTCCTTTCCAGTAATAATAAAATTTATCTTTTACCTGCATTTCCTTTTCGTAAGCATTAAAAATACTCGTATCTGTGTATTGACGGTCAGATAGCAACCTACAGATTTCCATTTTATAGCGTACATCTTTGTATGTTGAATCTACTTTGGCTATAGATGCATAAACCGGAAGTGCTTTACCAAACTGCTCGTCATAAAAAATCTCCTCGGCTTCTGCGTATGATTTATAGAGATTTTGACCAAAAATCTCTCCACAGATCAGGATTAGTATTGGAAAAATGAAATTTCTATGTTGATTCATTAATGGATTTAGAAATATATACAAGTTTAACCATTAACACTTAATTACTTATTAGTAAGGTCGTTACCGGAAAATTTATTCGGATAAAATCCTATCTGTGAATTTTGTTTCTTCTGCATTATTAATCATCTAACTCTCATGATCTTTGATACCAAATGCAACTCCATTACTTTACTTCGGTCTTTAGAAGGAATATCACTTAATCATTGGAAAAGGGTACCGTCAATATACATGCCGAACTAATCGAGAGATGTAAGGGTCATGATAGATTCGCACAGTTTGAGATTTATAAACTGTACAATAAGGCGATGTTCAACACAGCCCTTAGAATAACAGGTGGACAGGAGGATGCCGAAGATGTTTTGCAGGATGCCTTTATAAGTGCTTTTCAAAATCTTGAGGGTTACAGGTTTGAGTCTTCTTTTGGAGCCTGGCTGAAAAGAATTGTTATCAACAAGGCCTTGAATCATGTCCAAAAGAATAAGAAAGACTTACTGGTAGTTGAAGAGACCGGAAAAGAGGAACCCGACCGGAAAGAAGAAGCAGAACCTTTATACTCTGTTGAAGGAATAAAAAGAGCCATAAGCGATTTACCGTCCGGATTCAGAACGGTGATGTCTCTCTATCTCTTTGAAGGATATGACCATAAAGAAATTAGTGAGATTTTGGGGATTAAAGAATCTACTTCCAAATCTCAATACAAAAGGGCAAAAGATAAATTGAAAATAATTTTAAAACAGGAGGTAAATTATGGGTGACCGGTTTGAAAAATTCATCATTGATAACAGAAACTCGTTTGACAATGAATCCCCGTCGAATGAATTATGGGGTAGAATAGAAAAGGATATCCATCCGAATAAAGCATCATTTGGTCTTCTTTGGAAAGTTGCCGCAGCTTTATTTCTCATCTCTACCATCGTCTTGCTTATTGAAAGGTTAAATGAACCTGTAGGCCCCGTCTTTAGCCCGGAATTTGTACAGGCTGAGGACTACTATGTGACATTGATCAATCAACGAAAAAACATCCTCAAAGAACGGCTGAATGCTGATCAGGAAAAACGCTTTTTGCAAGAGATAAATCAACTTGATTCCATGTATCTGGAATTGAAGAAGACCTACAAGATCAATGCCGCCAGTGAAAGAGTTATAGATGCCATGATCAATAACCTGCGACTGAGATCAGACATCCTGAATAGACAATTGGAATTTTTAGAAAATATCAAAAATGAAAAAAATGAAAACGGCGATACAATTCAGATGTAGCCTGATCTTCTTTGCTGTAATAGCCTGGACCGGCTCGTTTGGGAAAGATCAGGATCAAAAAAAGAAGCACATAGAAAAAAACTATCAGATCTCATCATCCACTCGACTGAATATTGAGAATAAATTTGGTAAGGTGGAAGTAAACAACTGGGAGAAAGATGAATTTTCCGTCAGGATTGAGATTGTTGGAAAAGGTAGAAATGAAGAAAGAGCGCAGAGGATACTGGATGCCATCGCGATAGATATCAATCAAAACAGTAACGATATCTCTTTTGAAACGGAAATAGAAAGTCGCAAAAATAAAAACCAAGAGGGGTTTGAGATAAATTATACCGTGTATATGCCGGAGGATAATCCACTTTATGTTAAAAACAGTTTTGGAGATGTGACGATGGGAGACAGAAAAGGGAACCTGGAGCTAAATGTGTCTTACGGATCAATGAAAATCGGTGATATTGAAGGTAATGCTCAAATCAGACTGTCCTTTGGCAGTGGCAGCGTAGGTAATGCTGTAGACGGTAACATCACGGTAAAATACAGTTCAATGGAGATTGAATCTGCAAATACTATTGAGTTTGAACAAGGCTTTTCGGATATAGAAATTGGCGAAGTCAGGAACCTGGAATTAGAGAGTAAGTATGGTAAAGTCGAAATAGAAAAGGCGCATAAGATCGAAGCAGATGTACATTTTTCAGGCTTTGAAATAGAGGAACTTACCGGAAGCCTGGAGTTGGACTGCAGCTATCTGGGGGACTTCAGGGTTGAACGATTAGCAAAAAGCTTTACACTGCTGAAAATTGATGGAAAATTTGGCTCTTATGATATTGGTTTGGAGCCCGGTCTCAATGCCGATATAGATGCAGAGTTCAGTTTTGCAGACCTGAAACACTCATCTGAAGTAAAAACAGACTTTAACTACAGGGTCAAAGAATCAAACAAAAGTTATTACAAAGGAAAGATTGGAGACGGTGATCCGGACAAAATGATCAAAGTAGATTCAAGATATGGAAATTTGAGACTGTCGATAGACTAGCATATTACTTACCGTCCTCACCGAAAGACATGTTCATTTACCGGACAGGTCTTTTTTTATAAACAGCAATTTTTAAATAACTTTGAATTCAAATACCTAAACCATGAAAAAACACCTGTTTTTTATTTTGCTATCTCTCCTCATCACAGTCACCGTTGCTCAGGACAGAATGCAGACCGCTGACGAGACCGTTGTGACAAAGCACCAGGTAACCGTCAAAGGGAAGCCCGTTCCCTATACAGCCACTACCGGTACACAGCCCGTATGGAATGAAGAAGGTAAAGCCATTGCAGCCGTTCACTATACTTATTATGAGAGAAACGACATCAAAGACAAGTCGAAAAGACCTCTTTTCATTTCATTTAATGGAGGCCCCGGATCGGGTTCCGTATGGATGCATCTGGCCTACACCGGACCCAAAATTTTAAAAATAGACGAAGAAGGATTCCCAATCCAGCCTTATGGTGTCAGAGATAATCCCAATACTATTCTGGATGTTGCAGACATTGTATTCGTTAATCCTGTTAATACGGGTTACTCCAGAATTCTGGATAAAGAAGTAAAAAGAGAAGTTTTCTTTGGAGTGAATGAGGATATAGCCTATTTGGCAGAATGGATTAATACATTTGTAACTCGAAAAAACAGATGGGAAGCTCCGAAATACCTTATCGGGGAAAGCTACGGAACCACTCGTGTTTCGGGTCTTGCACTGGAACTGCAAAACAAACAGTGGATGTATTTGAATGGAGTAATCCTGGTTTCACCCACTGAATTAGGCATCCACAATAGCGGGGGAAGAAGAGACGGGCCGCTTGGAATGGCACTGAGAGTTCCTTATTTCACGGCGGCAGCATGGTATCATAACAAACTGTCTGAAGAACTACAGTCAAAAGACCTGCTCGAGGTATTGGAGGAATCTGAAAATTATTCAATCAATGAGTTAATGCCTGTTCTGGCAAAAGGAGGATTTATTAATGAGGCCGTAAAACGGGAAACAGCCAGGAAGATAGCCGGATTCTCCGGAATTTCGGAGAAGGTAGTACTCCAACACAATCTGGATGTTCCTGCCGCTTATTTCTGGAAAGAACTCCTGAGAGATGAAGGCTATACGGTCGGAAGACTGGACTCAAGATACAAAGGAATAGATCGAACGGAGGCCGGAAGCCGGCCGGATTTTAACGCTGAACTTACCTCATGGCTGCACGCATTCACTCCGGCCGTAAATCATTATTATCGAAAGGTTCTCAACTATAAGACCGACATCAAATACAATATGTTTGGCCCTGTGAGACCGTGGAATGGAGACGGAGATAATACAGGGGAGCAGCTACGTCAGGCAATGGCACAGAATCCGTATTTACACACGATGATACAAAGCGGATACTACGACGGTGCCACGAAGTACTTCGATGCAAAATATACACTTTGGCAGCTGGACCCGAGTGGTAAAATGAAAGATCGCTTTTCATTTAAAGGCTATCGATCCGGACACATGATGTATTTAAGGAATGATGATCTTATCTTAAGTAATGATCATTTAAGGGAATTTATTAAAAAAACCCTTCCGTCAGCAGGAACCCCCGCCAAATATTGATTAAACAGGAACGCTCCGAACGTGGTAAGGATTCACCGGTATCTGCACTACAGACAATCATCACCATACTGAAAGAGGCATAGCTCACTGAATATCCTGCAAAGAACCTCCGAAAGCATTGCATGGAATAAACAATCCGGCGGCCGTAAGCGCCTGTTTAATGATGAAAATGCTGCCAGCTCGATGCCTTAACATCTGCCCTTTCCTGTTTGTCCGGAGAACGCTTTTAAAACAAATGTCAGTAACATGAAGAACCTTAAAATGGTATAGAATCGCTTTTGTCTTTTTATAATTTTCATGACGTTTTTATTTATCTGCTCCAAAAATTGACATAAAAAAGACCCGCTGCTCTTCTTAACGTTTACAGGCAGGATTTCAAGGTTCAATGGGAAGAAAGATAAGGTGAACTTGCAGCAGCCTGAATTAACTCCGGTTCCACATAACAGGAAATACCGTACCTTAACCCTCACCAAAATAAAAAATTCTTAATAATTTCAAAAAAAAATCCGAAACCCCTTGCAAGTTTGAAAAGGGTTTATTTCATTTGTGAAAAATTTTATTAAAAATCTAAAATATATAAACAATGAAAACGCTCATAAAAATCATACAACCTAAAAAAATACAATTTAATCCCCCCCCCCCTCCTAAAATTATTTATACCGGAAGGAGGGCAATAAAAAATACCTTTCTCAGCTCAGCGACAATCAGCGTAAGAAGGTCAATGAAAAAAGCCTTTCTCATCATCCCTGTTCTCCTCCTTACACTCTTCGGGCAGGCGCAGACCGACCCGAAACCCTTCATCACCACATGGCAGACAACCTCCGATAATGAATCCATTACCATCCCTACCACAGGAGACGGCTACAGCTACTCCGTAAACTGGGGTGACGGCAATACGGATAACAACGTCACCGGAGATGCTACTCACGCCTACACGACCCCCGACACCTACACCGTAACCATCAGCGGCACGTTTCCGCGTATCCACTTCAGAGGAAACTTCACTGCGGCGGGGAAGATACGCTCTGTTGAAAAGTGGGGAGATAACCCATGGACCTCCATGAACAGTGCTTTCCAGGATTGTGATAACCTGACGCTTGCGGCGGATGCAGGAGTCCCGAACCTTTCAGGGGTGACGGATATGACAAACATGTTTAATAATTCTTCCTTCAACAGAGACATCAGCGAATGGGACGTAAGCAACGTAACAAATATGTCAGGCATGTTTAGTAGTTCTTCCTTCAACGGAGACATCAGCGAGTGGGACGTGAGCAGCGTAACGAATATGGAGGCCATGTTTTTTCTGTCTTCCTTCAACGGAGACCTCAGCAAATGGGATGTAAGCAGCGTAACAAATATGATAAGCATGTTTTCTCGGTCTCCCTTCAATGGAGACATCAGCAAATGGAACACAAGCAGCGTGACAGATATGGCAAACATGTTTAATAGTTCTTCCTTCAACCAAGACCTCAGCAAATGGAACACAAGCAGCGTAACAGATATGGGAAACATGTTCTACATTTCTACCTTCAACCAAGACATTAGCGAATGGGACGTGAGCAGTGTGACGGATATGTCACGCATGTTTTCTCAGTCTTTCTTCAACCAAGATATCAGCAAATGGGATGTGAGCAATGTAACAAATATGTTATCAATGTTTAATAGGTCTTTCTTTAACCAAGACATCAGCAAGTGGGACGTGAGCAGCGTGACGAATATGTCACAAATGTTCCTGTTTTCGCCCTTGGGCAGCGGCAGTTGGAACATAAGCACCACGCCGGATATGGAGGGAATGTTTGAGGAGTCTTCCTTCAACCAAGACCTCAGCAAATGGGACATCAGCAGCGTGACGGATATGAGAGGCATGTTTGAGGGCAATACCTCCATGTCTTCCGAAAACTACGATAAGCTCCTCATCGGATGGAGCACCAAAACACCGGAAGAGACCCGAATCCCCCCTAACATCACTTTCAACGCACCGGATAAATACTCCTGTAGAGGCGAAGTGGGAAGGGAGACGCTCATTGACATGCATTCCTGGACTATCGAAGATGATGAGTTAATCACGATACGGACGGACGCAGCCGACCTGCCGGCAGTGACGGCACAGTGTCAGGTCAACAAAGCTGACCTGACCGCTCCCACCGCTAAGAGCAGCTGCACGATGGGAGAGGGGACAAAAATTACAGCCATGAACAATGTCTCCGAAGATGCGTTCCCCATTACCTCCGACACCCTCATTACATGGACTTATACCCATAACGGCAAGAGCATTGTCCAAACACAAGCCGTGACCATCGCCGACACCGAAGCTCCGACAGTTACAGGCACCTTAAACACAATTACCTCCGCATGTTCGCTGGCGGAAGCGGACGTGACCGTGCCCACCGCTACAGACAATTGTGATGGGGATAGAACAGCTGCATCTGATGTCACCTTCCCTATTACCTCCGACATCACCATCACGTGGACCTACACCGATGATGCAGGCAATGCAGCTACACAAACGCAAGAGGTGACGATTACCGCATGCGTGCTAAGTGCAAAGGACGATGCGTTGGAAGCAGTGGTCTTCCCCAATCCTTCGGGGCGTTACGTAGAGGTGCGATCTCCTGTGGAAAGTCCGGTTCGCATTCTGAGCGTAGGCGGGGAGTTAGTGCTGAAGAGCACCACGAACATAAAGATAGATGCAGCCTCCCTGCGGAGCGGCCTGTACCTGATCCAACTGCCGGACGGGCATTTGCTGAAGTTTGTGAAGCGATAAAAAATTTTCCCGGGAACCCCAACCGGGAGTAGAATGACAAAAAAGGTAACCAAATGTAGTTTGTAACTACATCCGGTTTTGCCATTCCTGTCTGTAGCTCATATCTAATCTCTTTTAAAATGGAAGCAATGCCGCCATTCTATGACTTCCTTTTCTGTTTGTGCCTCCATTTCTCCGAGTAAGGTTCATCTTCTCTTTTATTTAACCTTCTTCTGAATAGCATATTTTTCAATGTCATTCAGGCATTGATTAACTTGCACTTCCAATTTCAATCTATGAGCATTCACAAACAAGTAAAAATTGTCACTACTCATCAGCTTAAAGAGATGAAGGCGAATGGTGAGAAGATTGCAATGCTAACGGCCTATGATTACTCCATGGCTAAAATCATCGATCAGGCAGGTATTGATATTATACTTGTCGGAGACAGTGCCTCCAATGTAATGGCAGGTAATAAAACAACGCTCCCAATTACTCTGGATCATATGATATGGCATGCTACCTCAGTCGTCAAAGCAGTGAAGCGAGCATTTGTAGTGGTGGACGTTCCTTTTGGCAGCTATCAGGGCAATTCTTCCGAAGCCCTAAGGTCATGTATTCGAATTATGAAGGAGTCCGGCGGACATGCTGTAAAGATGGAGGGAGGAATTGAAATTAAGGAAAGTGTTCAGCGAGTTTTATCTGCCGGGATACCGGTAATGGGTCATCTGGGTCTTACTCCACAATCTATTTATAAGTTTGGAACATATAGTGTTCGTGCGAAAGAAGAAGAGGAAGCCCGAAAATTGCCGGAGGATGCCAGGTTATTGGAGCAACTTGGGTGTTTCGGTATTGTATTGGAAAAAATACCGGCTGATTTAGCTAAGAGGGTTGCAGAGTCTGTAGAGATACCCATCATCGGGATTGGTGCAGGTCCGGACGTAGACGGTCAGGTGTTAGTATTACATGACATGTTAGGAATTACACAGGATTTTAAACCGCGATTCTTAAGACAATATGCAGACCTAAACAAAATCATGACTGAAGCATTCAAAAACTATGTTTCTGATATAAAATTAAAATCATTTCCAAACGAAAGAGAATCTTACTAATTTAAAACTTAAAGCTAAAAATTAGAAAATGGCTAAAATCATTTATACACATACTGATGAAGCACCGGCACTGGCTACCAAATCTTTTCTACCTATCGTAAAAGCCTTTGCTGTTAAGGCTAATGTTGAAATAGAGACAAGAGATATCTCATTAGCCGGACGAATCATCGCAAATTTTCCTGAATTTCTTTCTCCGGCACAGCGAGTTAATGATGCCCTTTCAGCGCTTGGGGACATTGCCAAAACTCCGGAAGCCAATATTATCAAGCTACCCAATATCAGTGCTTCAATCCCTCAGCTTACCGCAGCAATTAAAGAATTACAGTCTCAGGGTTATGACCTTCCGGATTATCCGGATGAGCCAAAAAATGACAAAGAAAGGAATATTAAAGCAAAATATGATAAAGTGAAGGGGTCCGCGGTAAACCCTGTTTTAAGAGAAGGAAACTCAGATCGGAGAGCTCCTAAAGCTGTTAAAAATTTCGCCGGAAAATTTCCTCATTCAATGGGTAAATGGAGTGCTGATTCAAAATCACATGTCGCCAGTATGGAGGAGGGAGACTTTTACGGAAGTGAAAAATCAACAACCATCGGATCAGCCACTCATGTATCTATTGAGTTTATGGATAGCAATGGCTCAACGAAAACGTTAAAGGCTCCATTTCCACTTCAGGAAGGAGAAGTGATTGATACAGCAGTAATGAGTATGGCAAAATTGAAATCCTTCCTTGAAAAGGAAATGGAGGATGCTAAAGCACAGGGTGTACTTTTCTCATTGCACATGAAAGCAACCATGATGAAAGTATCCGACCCTATCATATTTGGTGCTGTTGTTACGGTTTTCTACAAAGAGCTGTTTGAGAAGTTTGGAGATTTACTCGAGTCCATAGGAGTAGACCCAACCAATGGCATTGGAGACATGTATGCTAAGATTGAATCGTTGGATGAAGTTCAAAAAAATAAAATTACAGATGCCATTGATTCAATTTATAAAAACCGACCGGATCTTGCAATGGTGAACTCTGATAAAGGGATTACCAATCTTCATGTACCTAGCGATGTCATTATTGACGCTTCGATGCCTGCCATGATCAGGGCCTCCGGTCAGATGTGGAACAAGGACAATGCGACACAGGATACAAAAGCGGTTATTCCTGATCGATCTTACTCTGGCGTTTATCAAGCCGTGATTGATGATTGCAAAGCAAATGGAGCTTATGATCCAACCACAATGGGGAGTGTTTCAAACGTGGGGTTGATGGCACAAAAGGCTGAGGAATATGGCTCTCATGATAAAACATTCCAAATGGATGCCGACGGTGTTGTTCAGGTGAAGGATGGAAGCGGAAACATCATTCTTGAGCAAAATGTGGAGGCGGGTGATATTTTCAGAATGTGCCAGGTGAAAGATACTCCGGTTCAAGACTGGGTGAAGCTGGCAGTAAACCGAGCCAAAGCTACCGGAGACCCGGCTGTATTCTGGCTGGACAAAAACAGATCACATGATGCCGAACTTATCAAGAAACTAGAAAGGTATTTGGAAGATGATGATACTTCAGGTATTAAAACATACATTCTTTCTCCTGTTGAAGCAACGAAATTCTCTGTAGAGCGAATTCGAAAAGGAGAAGATACTATCTCTGTAACCGGTAATGTGTTAAGAGACTACCTGACCGACCTTTTCCCAATTTTAGAAGTAGGAACAAGTGCGAAAATGTTGTCCATAGTTCCTTTGATGAATGGTGGAGGATTGTTCGAAACAGGTGCCGGTGGTTCGGCTCCTAAACATGTTCAGCAGTTCATTCGGGAAGGACACCTTAGATGGGATTCACTGGGTGAATTTCTGGCACTTTCGGTATCTCTTGAGCATCTGGGAGAGAAGTACAACAATGAGCGGGCAAAGCTTATGGGGGAAACGCTTGACCAAGCCACTGCAAAATTGCTGGAGGAGAACAAATCACCTTCAAGGAAAGTCCATGAGATTGACAATAGAGGCAGTCATTATTATTTAGCACTATACTGGTCAGAAATGCTTGCTGCTCAGGATAGAGATGCCGGTTTAAAAGAAGCTTTTTCTAAAGTTGCTGAAGAACTTGCCGAGAAAGAAGCTAAGATCAATGAGGAACTTCTGGCTGCCCAGGGATCTCCGGTAGACATTGGAGGTTATTATCAACCAAATGAGGGAAAAGCATCTGATGCGATGCGTCCAAGTGCTACACTTAATAACATTATTGATTCAATCTGATTAGAGTATATGGTACTGTTCCAAAAAGTATGATTTATAACTTCTTCAAAAAGAATAAGTTAGCGTGAAATTTGCGTGAAAATTAATTTTTAAAACTAATGAAAATACAACTCACACTAACCTGCCCTCCATGTAAGAACACAAACGTAGTCAAAAACGGAAAAAAAGCTAAAAAGCAAAATTATTTATGCAAGCCTGCTCCCGCCCGTTTATCGGCGACCATGCTTTGAGCTATAAAGGGGCTCCTTTTTTTATCAAAACACGCTGTGCCCATCCGCGCCATCAGCGGGAGAAGAATAGAAAGATGAATCCACAAACCCCACCCGAAGAGGAGTTTACCATAAAAATCCTGTCCATCCTAAAATCAAGTAAATCCTGTTCAAGACAACCACCGCAGCAACCTCCAAGGTTTCCCAACACCTTGGAGGTTTAACTAACGAGACAATATCACCACAGCAACCTCCAAGGTTTCCCAAAACCTTGAAGGTTTAACTAACGAGACGACAGCACCACAAAAAAAACCTCCAAGGTTTCCCAACACCTTGAAGGTTTAAACAAAAAAAACCTCCAAGGTTTCCCAACACCTTGGAGGTTTAACTAACGAAACGACAGCACTGCAACAACCTCCAAGGTTTCCCAACACCTTGAAGGTTTAACCAACAAGACGACAGCACCACAAAAAAACCTCCAAGGTTTCTCAACACCTTGAAGGTTTAAACAACGAGACAATATCACCACAAAAAAAACCTCCAAGGTTTCCCAACACCTTGAAGGTTTAACTAACGAAACCACAGCACCACAGCAACCTCCAAGGTTTCTCAACACCTTGAAGGTTTAACCAACGAGACAACAGCACCACAGCAACCTCCAAGGTTTCTCAACACCTTGGAGGTTTAACCAACGAGACGACAGCACCGCAGCAACCTCCAAGGTTTCCCAACACCTTGGAGGTTTAACCAACAAGACCACAGCACCACAAAAAAACCTCCAAGGTTTCTCAACACCTTGGAGGTTTAACTAACGAGACGACAGCACCACAAAAAAACCTCCAAAGTTTTTCAACACCTTGAAGGTTTAAACAACGAGACAATATCACCACAAAAAAACCTCCAAGGTTTCCAACACCTTGGAGGTTTAACTAACGAGACGACAGCACCCAAAAACTCAAGGCAACGAGACAATATCACCACAAAAAAACC